>NZ_VLTE01000049.1:0-36533 GCF_007558965.1 Bacillus sp. HY001
GCTTCTCTTTTACCTCTGGTTTCTCTAACACGTTCGGTTCTTCTGTCACCTTTGGCTCTTCCGGTTTAACTGGATCTTCTAGCTCTTTTATTGTTTCTGCTTTAGTTTGCTCTTCTTCTGGTGTTACCCAAATTTCCGGCTTTTCTGTTACTTCTGGATTCTCAAGCTCTTTCGGCTCTTCTGTTATCTTTGGTGCTTGCGGTTCACTTGGGACTTCCAGTTCTTCTAATGTTTCTTCTTTCATTTGTTCTTCTGTTTCGGTTGCTTCTTGTATCTTTATATTTGTAATATCATATCCGTTAACTTTCGATTGATATCCTGATACTGGTTGTTCTTTTATTTCATACGTATAAGCTTTTCCTTCATTATCAACTGCTGGTAATTTTTCAAACTCATATTTCCAGCCATTCGCTGACGTAACTTCTTTCGTTGCGATGACTTTACCGTTTTGTAGTAAATCTACTTTAATCGTTTTTGGGCGATCGTTTACTTTATCGCCTTCCCACGTTTTCGTTCCTGCAACAGATGTAGTTTTTAACTTATTTGGAACCATAAGTTTAATTCCATTTACAGCATCCTGCTTAATTGTAAAAGAAATTTTTGCTTTCGGATCAAACTCTACGTAGTTCGGAGCAGCGATTTCTTGCACATAGTAATTACCTGGAGCAAGGTTTGGTGCTTCAACTATTCCATCTTGATTTGTTGTATAAGAATCACCTATTTGCTGACCTGACTCTGTAAACAATTTAAAAGAAACACCTGGGATTACTTTCCCTTCGTTCCCTTCAATATGCTTTACAATTTGCAGCGTTCCTTTTGCAGGTAGATCCCCTTCAGCTTCGCCACCGAATGATATATTTTTAACCTTTACACTATTCGATTCAGAAGTAGGTTTCTCATATAAAATTTGATAATCAAGTTTATAGTCATTTTGTAGAAATTCTAATTTCTTTCCACTCTCAGTTATAGTTGATGTATAAGCAACAGTAAATGAATTAGCGCTCCCCATATGTCTATAAACTACAACTTCAAATGAGTTATCGCTAGTAAACTTAATATATCCATAACCTCGCTTTTGAAATTGCTCAAGAGACAAATATTCTCTATTATTAATCGTTATATAGAAACTACCTGTATTAAGCGTTTGTCCTTCTTGTAACGTATCTTTCAAAACGATATTGTCATGTAAATGTTGTTTCTTTAAATTAATATTTAAAAACCAACGTACTTCATTACTTTTGTCTGGCTGAATATCACCAGATTTATAGAAAAAGATTCCCGGCTCTTTCCCGTCCCCTTTTGGATGAGTAATGCTAACCGTTTGTTTTTCTAAATTTGTTCCTAAATTTGTTTGTACATCTTTCGTTTTTCCTGCTTCTACATTCGTACCTTGAACAGTGAAATTAAAGCTCCCTCTAATATTCTCAAGCTTCTCTACTGTATCATTAAATGTACAAACTACATTATTCCCATTAATTTGGCACGTACCAAAAACACGTCCTGACTCATCCTTTAATGCAATTGTGCCACTAAAACCCTTTAATTCTGGAGGAAGTGCTAACGTTAATGTATCCCCGGACTTCATCTTTTTCCCAGGCTTTTCACTAAAATATACACGTATGTTAGTCTGTTCCCCATAATTTAATTTTGTTTTTTCAATCGCAAAACTATCAACAAATCCTGCTGTGTTTAATTCTTGAGCATGACCTATGATAGGTGTAAAAACTTGTCCAATGATAACAGTAAAAATAAAACAAATTACAGATATTCTTTTTAAATATGTACTCATAAAACCTCCAATATGAATTGTTAAACTTTTAACCATGAAATCCATTCCACCCAAAATACCCCTTATACTAAGGGGTTACAGACTAAAGATTATTTGCAGCATCAAACCATCGTTAGTTCTACAACATAAAGTAATAAAAAGCACAATTCATTCACTATATTGTGTTCATTCCTACTTTTTTCGGGCAGCCAACAATAAATACTAGTCCTAATAAAAATGCATTACAAGACTGTTCATTTACATATTAATTTGTTACTATATTCATGCTACCAAAATATACTAAATGACCACTTTATCCATACGGTCATCTGACGACTGACTTTCTTTATCTTTTAGCAATAATTCTCCTCTAATACCTTTATTCCATTCTTACTACATTTATTATTTTAACATCTAAAAAATACATCTAAAAAAATCATAAAACCCTTATACAAAGCGGTATATATGCATTCACAATCAAACTGCAATACTCCAAAAAATATTTTTACATAATAATAAAAGAGAATTTCAATAGAAGAAATACACCATTTTTTTAATCGTTTTCAAAAAAATAAAGCTATCTTTTCTTATGAAAAAAGATAGCTTTATTTGTATAGACGACTGCTCTACTTCCTATTGTTTTGCGCCTTTCAACGACTCTCTCAGGATAAATTTTTGTAATTTCCCACTCGCATTACGAGGCAGTTCATCCACAAATAAGTAATGACGTGGACGTTTATAATCTGCTAGTTCATCACTATCTTTACAATATATTTCCAAATCTTCTTCTGTAATCGCTTCATCTTTCTTTACAACGACAGCTACAACGCGTTCTCCCCATAATTCATCTGGCTCACCAAGCACCGCAACATCTAATACACCAGGATGACTATGAAGGAAATCTTCAATTTCACGTGGATAAATATTAACGCCTCCGCTAATTACCATATCATCCACACGATCTGCGACGAATAAATAGCCATCTTTATCGAAATAACCTAAATCACCAGAGTGATACCATCCTTTATACATCGATTTTGCATTTGCTTCTTCTCGGTTATGATAACCAGCCATCATAGTTGGGCCGCGCAAAATAATCTCCCCCACTTCATAAGGAGGCAATACATCATCTGGCTCTGCTGGTGCATCATCGTTTGGTTTTACGATGCGGATTTCATGACTAAAGCATGGTGTTCCCGCTGAACCTGCTTTCGTAATTTGATCTTCTTCTACGAGAAACGCAACAACTGGTCCCATTTCTGTCATTCCGTAAATTTGGACAAGATCGATATAAAGACGTTCTTTACATTCTTTCACTAGCGCTGGAGCCATCGCTGCTCCTCCATAAACACCAATCTTCATCGAAGTTAAATCGTACTGTGTTAAATCTTTTTGCAGTAACATATTCCACATCGTCGGTGCTGCAAAAAACGTCGTAATCTTCTCTTCTTGAATCGTATGTAATACTCTATCTGTATCAAAGTGATGTAAAATCACATTCTTTCCACCAACTTGAATGCGCGGAATAATCCCAGCATTTAACTCGCCGCAATGATATAAAGGTGCTACAACAAGTCCGGCGCTATCTCTATTATATTTTATGAAATACGTACAAATCATACTATGCTCAGTCATTTCTCGATGGCGATGTAGTACGCCTTTCGGATGACCAGTCGTACCGCTCGTATATAACATAGAACAATAATCCATTTCATCGACTTCAATATTTACTTTTTCAGCTGATGCTTCATTTACTTTTTCATGGTAAGAACTCGCATAGGAAGGTGTATCGTCTTCTACATACCAAAAAGACGAATTTGGAAAATCTCGTTCAATGATAGCAACAGTTGATTCAACTGCTTTTTCAAAAACTACTACTTTCGAGGCTGCATCTTGAAGGATATACGATAATTCTTTTGCTTTTAAACGGAAGTTAATCGGGTTAAAGATTGCCCCAATTTTCGCACAGGCTAAGTAAACGTTTACAAATTCACGGCAATTATATAAGTAAACAGATACAGTATCTCCCTTTCTTACCCCTTCTTTCAACAGAGCTTGCGCCGTTTTATTTATTTGCTCATCCCACTGTTTATATGTCCAGCGAATGTTCTTTTCCGGCTCTACTAACGCCTCTTTATTCGGGTACTTACCAACTGCTAAATCAAATATTCTCCCTATCGTCATGTACATGCCAACAATTTCCCCCTTTTCTCTTTCATAAATCTATCATTTCGTCCATAAGTAGACATTGTCCTCTAATGATTTGACTAATTTTTCTGATTATTATCGACATAGTTTTACAAACAATGCCGTTTATCAGTAAGTGAAATTATACCGACCACAACTTGAATCAGCCCACAAATAATGAAATAAAAAAGAGGCTATTCCAAATCGGAACAACCTCTTTCTTCTTATACAAATAGCTCTTCTAAAATTTTCAGTTTGTCTTCTGTATATTTTACGAAGCCATCGTTATATGATTTTGGATCTTTCGGATTTGCGAAGTGAGTAATTGCACCTGTCTTCGGATGAACAAATTTACTTGATGCCCCGCAACCAAGTCCGATAATTGATTGAACTTCTTCCATAATAACAATGTTATAAATGCTTTCTTGCGTCGGCATTGCATAACCAACGTTCTCTAAGTTACCTAAAATATTCTTTTGACGATATAGGTAATATGGTACGTAATTATGCTTTTGCGTCCACTCTTCTGCTTCGTGCATCATCGCTGTAATTTCTTCGCGACCAGCAACTTTATATTTACGTTTGTTTTGCGTCATTTCAGAAGCACGTTTAAATGATAACGTATGAACTGTTAATGATTCTGGCATTAACTTTTCTGTTTCATCTAACGTATGCTTGAAGATATCTAGCCCTTCACCAGGAAGACCAATAATTAAGTCCATATTAATATTGTTCATTCCCATTTCACGAGCTAAGTGATACTTCTCAATTGTTTCTTCTACAGTATGGTGACGCCCAATTGCTTTTAATGTCTCTTGATGGTATGACTGCGGATTAATACTAATACGGTCAATATTCCATTTATTTAACACTTCTAATTTAGCTGGCGTAATTGTATCGGGGCGACCTGCCTCAACTGTTACTTCACGCACATTTTTTACATCTGGGAACGCTTCATACATTTCTTCATACAGCATATCCATCTCTTCTGCTGTAATACTTGTCGGTGTACCGCCGCCGTAATAAATCGTCGTAACTGTTACACCTTTTTCTTTTAAAAACTTACCAATTTCACGAACTTCATAATGTAAACCACCTAAGAATGAATCAACAGATCCTTGGCGTCCGTTAATTGCATAAGCCGGGAATGTACAATATGCACATTTTGTTGGGCAGAATGGAATACCGATATAAATACTTACTTCCTCTTTCAAACGGTATAAATCTGGAACTACCGCTAATTGGCAATCCACAATACGCTGAAGAAGTTCAATTTTCTCTTCATGAATTAAATAGCTTTCACGAAGTTCTTGATGCGCTTCTTCTTTTGACATACCACTTTGAAGCATTTTATGAAGAAGTTTTGTCGGACGAACTCCTGTTAAAATGCCCCAGCTTTGTTCAAGACCAGTTAACTGCTGAAGAACAGAAAGATATACATAAGAAACAACGTGCTTCACTTGCTTCATACGCTCTTTTTCATCTGTGAAAGCAGATAAATCTTTTGCGAATGTTTCTTCATACACATTTCCAGTAGCAACATCTGTTAAACGAGCAGATGCTTTTACATTCTCTTCAATGTGTATATCAACGATAAGATTTGCTTCCTCTTTCTCAAATCCAATCGTACTATCTTCAAAAAATAAGCCGCCAATATTTTGCAGCGGACGTAAAAAACGATCATCTTGTAACGTTTTAATTGAAATTAACAACATTATCACCTTTTCATTTGCAAACTCTCTTTAGTTTACTTGAAGGGCGTTTGTAGGTCAATACAGAAGGTTTTACCTTATCTTCTTTCGTTACATCCTTAACCTATACATGAATTAGCCCAAACGGTACGGAAAAAATGGCAAAACAAAAAAACGTAGCCAAAAAGCTACGTTTTTCTTTCATCGTTTCGGTTCATTTTTATGATTCTTCAAAAACGGAAGCGGGAATTGTTTACGGAAATGCTCTTTAATCATATATTCTACGCCGTTCTCACTATTTGAACGTGTAATCCAGTCGGCTGCTTGCTTTAATTCTACAGGCGAGTTCCCCATCGCTACACCAAGCCCAACATTTTCAATTACTTCTAGGTCTTCTAAACTATCTCCAATCGCAACCATTTCGTTTAGGGAAATATTTAAATGCTCTCCAAGCAATTGTAATCCACGTAATTTTGATACATTTTGCGGCAAAATTTCTATTCGTTTTGAATCACACTCAACATACTCTATATCTTGAAATGCTTTTCGTAATGTATTTAGCCCTCGTTCTTTTTCACCTTTACTTTGGAAAACAACATCAATTTTTGGTGCCGCTACTGGATGATCACGAAGCGCATCACCTAACGAGTCTACAAACTGAACCGGATAAAATAATGGATCTGCGCTTGATAATACAGTACGCGCAATTAAGTTCGGTGTATTTCTCTCACGATTTCCAATTGAAAACCGTTCATGAGAAATGCGGACGTTACAATCGAAGTGCTCTAACACTTGCACAATGTTAAACGTCTTCTCTTCCGATAATCTTCTTTGAACGTACGGCTTATCTAACGTCGCTGAAACGAAAGCACCGCCATGTGTTACTAATATAGAATCTAATTTTAACGCCTTTGCTACCTTATAAGCGGATTGAAAATTACGGCTCGTAAATAATGTAACGTATACATCTTTTCTTTTCACAAATTCAATCGTTTCTCGTAATCCTTTTGCAATTTTTCCGTTGTTGTATAGTAGTGTCCCATCTATATTAAGAGCTAGTAAGCGATAAATCATGTCGCACTCCCCCTCTTCGCTGTTATACTCTATCCATAATTTATGAAATAAATGTAGTAAATAGAACGAGTTAGAATTACTACTGAAAATTTGGTTTACTATATACATATACACTTAGCAAAGGAGATAGTACAATGCAGGCACCTCCTTCCTTTTATGAAGGCGATACGTTAGAAGTTGCAAAGAAATTACTTGGACAGAAGCTTGTTCATATTGTAGACGGAATAAAGCGAAGCGGAATCATTGTAGAAGTAGAAGCATATAAGGGGCCCGATGATAAAGCCGCGCATAGTTACGGCGGGCGACGAACAGACCGTACAGAAGTCATGTTTGGCGCACCTGGACATGCTTACGTATATTTAATTTATGGTATGTATCATTGCTTCAACGTCATTACAGCACCAGTTGGCACCCCGCAAGGCGTTCTCATTCGAGCCCTTGAGCCAGTAGACGGAATAGAAGAAATAAAATTAGCGCGCTACAACAAAACAGACGTTACAAAAACGCAGTATAAAAATTTAACGAATGGCCCTGGCAAACTATGCCGTGCCCTCGGAATTACGTTAGAAGAACGAGGCATATCATTACAAAGCGACACATTACATATTGAACTCGTCCCAGAAGAAGAACACATATCATCACAATATAAAATAACAGCAGGACCTCGTATTAACATCGACTATGCAGAAGAAGCTGTACATTATCCGTGGCGTTTTTATTATGAGGGGCATCCGTTTGTTTCAAAGAAATAAACATATGTAAAAGGAGAGACTATGAGGGGGAAACCTGAACAAAAAATAGAGTCAGAAAAAGTCTATAAAACGAAGAAAAACCCAGATGGAATGTTTGTAGCGAGAATACTACAAATTCCAAAAGATGAAGATAAACTAGACTTTGTTCTTATTTTGCAAAATAAAAAAACAAAAAATATTATTTATAACAAAGTTTTAGTAACAACAAATAACGACTATTATTCTTTCCGACTAGTCCGCGGAAATATAGAATGGTCCTCCTTATATACGGTTACAGTATGGGATGGGCTTGGACATCAATTGGTAGAGGTATCAGCTGTAACAGGTAAAGAGAATTATTTCATTTCTGATGAGCATTGTTCCGCATATCGGGAGTAACCTAAAATAAAAGAGAAGCCAAATCGGCTTCTCTTTTTACTCCGCGCCTTCCGCAGTCGCAATATTATCCTCTAAGTTTTCTCTTGATAATTCAGCCGTCATAAAGTCAGCTGTTTCTGGAAGAGCTAAATGCATATGCGCTTTTTGAGAAATTTGGATCGTACAGTTTTCTACAACATAATCGAAAACATGTCCGCCCCCGCTTCTTTCATCATCAATGTAATGTAAGTGGAAACCAGCTACACCAATACCTTGCGCGTAATCTGGTGTCCAAAATCCAGCAAGCGTACCTTCTGTATGTTTAAATGAAAAGATTGGTTGTGATTTCGTCACTTCAACGAGTGGTGTATATGGTTTTTCTTGTCTTGGAACAGTTCTCGTTCTTACTTCACGGAACGTACCGTCCATTCGAATCGCATAAAATAAGTTTTTACTCGGCATCAATTCATGTAATAAAGATTCCACTTCTTCACGATTCATCGGGTGCTCTACCGTATAACTCATTTCTTTTTCAAAAAACGTTACAGTCGCAAACGGTGTTGTTTCTTCTGGTTCTACTTTTTCTGCTGAACCGTCTGAACGTAAATGATAAAATTCGTTATCAAATGCAATCATTTCACCATCTAATTGATCAAATGTGCCGATGCCGAAATCACCACGTTCTTTCAATTCCTCAAAGCTAATCACACCATCATATATACCATCTAATAGCGCAAGCATTGTAGATGTTTGATATACTTCATTACTCGTTTTCGTTCTTTTTGCATCAATATCAATGAATTGTGCAACAGTCATCTCAATCATGCCTCCATTAGTTTAATTGGTTTGGTAATAATTTTTCGCTTAATTTAATGTTGTCACGGTAATCAATTGGAACATCAATAATGACAGGACCATCTGCTGCTAGTGCTTCTTTTAATACACCTTCTAATTCATCAGGCGTGTTAACACGAAGACCTTTTGCACCGAAACTTTCTGCATATTTCACAAGATCGACATCGCCAAACTCTGTAGCTGATGTTCTACCGTATTTCATCATTTGTTGGAACGCAACCATATCATATGTACCATCTCTCCAAACGAGATGGACAACAGGCGCATTTAAACGTACCGCTGTTTCTAATTCCATTGCTGAGAATAAGAAACCACCATCACCTGATACGGAAACTACTTTTTTACCTGGTTCTACTAAAGTAGCTGCGATTGCCCAAGGAAGTGCAACACCTAACGTTTGCATACCGTTACTAAATAATAATCTACGTGGTTCATAAGAACGGAAACATCTCGCCATCCAAATAGAATGGGAACCGATGTCACATGTAACGGTTGTATCGTCACTAATTAAAGAACGAAGTGTACGAATGACTTGAAGTGGATGCGTAACACCTTCTGAAGCACGATTTGGAACTTCTGCTTGTTCTGATAATTTCGCGCGTAATCGCTCTAACACTGCTTCTGATTTCGTACTTAACACAAGTTTCGGTAATTTTTCTGCGATGCTATTTACTGTTAAAGCAATATCACCAATTAATTCACGCTCTGGTTGGTAATCATGATCGATATCTGCTTGATGGTCATCAAGATGAATAATCGTTCTGTCCCCAAGCTTATTCCAGAATTTCGGATCATACTCAATTGGGTCATAACCGATCGAAATAACGAGGTCTGCCTCTTCTAGTAAAATATCACCTGGTTGGTTACGGAATAATCCAACGCGACCGAAGAAATGATCTTCTAGCTCACGTGAAATTGCACCAGCTGCTTGATATGTTTCAACAACAGGAAGTTCTGTATCTGCAATTAATTCACGAACAGCTTTCGTCACTTCATTTGTGCTCGCTCTCATACCGAGTAAAATAACCGGTAATTTCGCTGACTTTATTTTTTCTACTACATATGTAATTTCATGTGTGGGAGCGATTCCAAGCTGTGGCTTAGAAAGCGCACCGATAGACTCTACAGTCGTTTCCGCAGTCATAACGTCTTGCGGAAGACTTACTAAAGTAGCTCCTGGATTTGTGGAAGTCGCACTTCGGAATGCATTACTTAATGCTTCTGGCACATTATCAGGATGCTCTACTTCTACGCTATATTTTGTGATTGGTTCGAATAGTGCAGCATTATCCATAGACTGATGCGTACGTTTTAATCGATCTGTACGCGGAACTGCACCAGCTAAAGCAACAACGGGATCACTCTCCGCATTCGCAGTAACAAGACCTGTCGCTAAATTTGATGTCCCTGGTCCTGAAGTTACAAGACATACGCCCGGTTTCCCTGTTAATCTACCAATAGCAGCTGCCATAAATGCTGCATTTTGCTCATGACGACAAACAATTAACTCTGGTCCTCTTTCTTGCAGTACATCAAATACAGAGTCAATCTTCGCTCCTGGAATACCGAAAACATGTGTAACACCTTGTTTAATTAAACAATCAACAACAAGATCTGCTCCTTTTGTTTTTGTCTTCACGTCGTTTGCTTTTACACCTGTACTCAAACTAATCATTCCTTTATTTCATAATGTGTGTAATAAAGATTTTTAATTTCACCTAGTTAATTAATGTGGTGAAGTATTGTTTATCATTATAGTACAAATGCATTATTTTTCCAAGAATATGAATTTGACAGTATTTTGACAAATAATAAGGAATACGCTTACAACCCTTTGCTTATCCTAAAATAATATTTTTATATCTCCTCTAAAAATATACGGAAAACTTTTATCTCATCACAGTATTAAAAACTTCACAGTACCTTGCAAAGAACACTAGTAAATGATATATTTGTAAATATTGGAATACCCATTAATTGGAACACGCTTTGTATTTCGTATCCTCCCTTTCAAAAAATAGGATTCTCAGCTTTAATTCATCATTTTATAAAGGAAGTGATTGTTATGAACAAAAATGAATTTTTGGAACAACTTCATTCTTCCCTACGGAATATGCCTAATGTAGAAAAGAAAGATATTATTTCGGAGTATGAAACTCATTTTATCAGTGGTAAACAAGATGGAAAATGCGAAGAAGAAATTTCTAGAAAACTAGGAAACCCTAAAACGATCGCGAAAGAACTTACTGTTTCCTATGCAGTAAGCAATGCTGATAATAAACGAAGCTTTAAAAATATGATAACCGCACTATTTTCTGTTATGAGCTTAAGTGTTTTAAACTTTGCCTTTATCATTATCGCCTTTTTCGTACTACTCTTTTTATTACCGATTCTTCTAGCACTTATCATTGCCACTCCATTATTAATCATCTCACCTATTTTATTAATAGGGTTAGGATTCTTTAAAGGGTTTCATCAAATTAGCTATTCCGATGTTTATAATGTGTTCATCGCTTTTTGCAGCGGTTTACTCATATCTGTCATATGTTATCAAATGATAAAACATCTATACGCAACTTTAGTTAAGTATTTGAAATGGAATATAGCTATTTTACAAAGATAATAATGAATGTAAAAGGAGATTAAAATGAAGAAGTATACTTTATATCTACTCATGTTACTTACAATTTTATTGCTACCAGCTTGTTCAAACGATACACAATCTAATGAAGCAAATGATACACGATATGATAAATTAGACGATGTACAATCTATTAAAGATGTTACGATAAAAATTCCAGAAACTATATTCACTTCCTCAAAAAAGAATGAAACGATTAATGAAGATGAAATGAAACAACATATAAAAACGTATTTAGATTATAGCGGAGAGTTAGATGAAAACATCGTTCCACTTTCCTCAGCCATGTCTGACGAGGAAGTCACGGAATCCGATTGGGAGAAATTACAACAACTTGTAGATTTAGCAAAACAAAATGATGCGAATTTCCATAATTTTATTAGTAACAATACGATTCCTGATGATTACAAACAGCCTTCGAAGGAAATTCATGATTACATTTCAGCGTCTACGGCACTTTCAGTAGAACTAGAGCAAGAACTAGACAAACTCTCACAAGATGGCAACTTATTCAAGACTGATTTTTCTTTTACAAAGCGCTTTGAGCAAGTGAATGGTAGGAAGCAAAAAGAAATTGAAAAGTTTTTGAAGGAAAAGAATATTGAGACTGAGTATTTCCGCAAATAACAAACAAAAAAGACGCCCCTATACAGGGGCGTCTTCCACTATTACGCTTGTTGTTGCGCGTTATATAAATCTTCAAGTGGCTTCATGATAATTTTGTTAACGTCAGTGATAACGATGTTTAGGCGTTGTTCAGTTTCCATTAACTTTGTGATTTTAGCATCTTGTTGAATGCGAGCTACAACTTCTTGTGCTTTTTGGTTATCTTCTTCAGAGATTTCTTGACCTTGCATCATTTTTTGTTGTAGGCCAAGTTGCATTGTACGGAACTCATCGAATAAGTTCTTTGAAGCTGCGTCACCTTGTACTGCTGCGTAGCTTGCTTTTAATGTTTGGAAATCTTCGTTTTCAGCGATTGCTTTTTGTAATTCATATGCAACATCATGAATGTTTTTTGTCATTTTATTTTTCCTCCTTTAGAAGGCTAGCGCTTTTCGCTCGCACTGCCTTTTAAGTGCGTTTACATACGCACCTCTTCTTACCATATCAAACTATGCAAGAGATGTGAAGAAATTTCACTTTTATTTCTATGTACTCTTCTTATTATTTAAGAAACAACAGTAACAGTCCTTGCACGAGTCCGATCATCCCGCCTAATAAGGCACCTAAATACGTAATCATTTTCAGTTCATTTTTTGTAATGGATAGAACTAAATCTTCTAGTCTCTCTGTTGAAAATGTGGATACTTCTTGCTGTACAATTTCCGCAAGATGGAGATTTTTTAATATACTCGCTACGTTTTTTGTTCCCCACTTCAAGCCTTTCGTTACTGCGCTCGGGACTACCTTTTCCTTGATTGTTTCTCGAACTGGCTCACATACTTGCTGCACAGATTGGTTTAAAAACTTACTCACTGTTTCCTCCACTTTAACTGCTGACAATATGGAGCTTACAATCATTTCTTTTTCTACAAACGTTTCTACTTCTTTTACATCTCTTCCTTTTAACTTCTCCCACTCTTTTTGCAGTACATCAGTTAAAAGCTGTTTTGTGCCATCTTGCCCTAAAAACTTAATAACCTCTGGCTGCACACGATCCACTACACTTACATTTCCTAAAAACATTCCGACTAAGTTAAGCAGCGTTCCCCTAGAAGCAAAGAAATCATCAATCATTTTTGAAAGACGAGCTTTTCCTTCTTCGCTTTCAAAAAATTGAGTTGCTCGACCTAAAATAAAAGCCGAGACATTTGGGATCGCATTCTCAATTTTTTCATGAACAGAATGAGGTAAAGCTTGTTCCCATGTATATGTATAGTACTCTTCTAAAAATGCCTGAATCTTTTCTGTAATCACATGCTCGATTTTCTCAGTTGCTTCTTTTTCTACATGCGCTACGTTCCATTTTTCTAACATTTGTCGCAGTGATTGTTCATTCGTCATTACTTTATCCACTTCTACTTGCGTCCAATGAATTAAACCTTTTTGAAACTCTTCATTTGTTAGCTTCTTTCCGATTCCTTCTGGCGTTAACAAATGCTCGACAACCATTTTTCCTAATTGAACAGCAAGCTCATCGCGGCGCTTCGGAATTAATCCTGGTGTAAATGGAACTTGAAACTTCCCAATATAAATAGGGCGATGCGGACGAAATAACATTTTTATCGCTAAATGATTTGTGAATCCCCCAATAATTGCTCCGAGCCCTGTCGTCGTTAACATACTTAACCATATATTCATTACAATCAACCTTTCGCTTCTCCAAAACTATAGCATATCATCATACGGACAAAAGTATAATGGTATAAAAACGTATTTGCAATATATAGCTTCGGCTATTGTGCCAACATTTTGTTAGTAAAGGAGTGATTTCGTTGGTTCTCGGTATTTTAACTTCTCACCCTCATTATGAGCAAACGTATTACACCGAAATCGCTAAACGCGCTCGGCTTTATCATAATGTCGTTGCCCAGTTTACGCCATTTGGTATGGATCCTAAAACAGATCTTATTTCTGGTCTGATTTATGATACTGATACAGGAAAATGGAAAGAGCAAACATTCCCTATTCCTTCTTATATATACGATCGTTCTTCTTTTAACGAGGAAACAGACTTCCAAAAAGCAAAGTCAATTATTCACTCATTGCACAAACGCCCTTCCACTACCTTTTTAAATAACACACTCATTGACTTAAGCGAACTACATGATGTATTTCTCACGAATAAAAAATTATCTCCTTATATACCAAAATTTGAAATAGCAACAATCCAAAACATTTTCAAACTGTTATTAAAAACAAAAGATATTATTATACGTCCTACTCATACACATTCCAATGAAAGTCTGTACCGAATTGCTTACAAAAATAAAACATTTCATATCGATACGATAAATGACGCATATCATACTTCTGCTCAAATCAAGCGGACAGATGAATTTATATCTTGGTACAAATCTAATATACGATCAGCACGTTACATCACCCACACTATGCTGCAGCCACCAAATCAATTAACATACCCACTCCATATTCGGACCATTTTGCAAAAAAATAAAGAACAGAAGTGGAATGCTATCGGCCAATTTATACAAAAAAGCTCATTTCCGAATCAACTTTTACTTTCGGCAACGGATGATTCCTCACTGCATTCATTTTCAAAAATTAAATACGTACTATCTAGTACCGGTGTTCAACTATTACAAGACGCTTTACAAGACATTATAAATGAAGTGTTTCAAACATTAGATCAATCTTATTCTTCGTTATTCGAGCTAGAGCTTTCCACCATTATGGATCAAAAAGGGGCAATTTGGCTTATGTATGTCAACACGATTCCCCCATACGAACATTACATTCGTCATAGTGATTCATTAGCCGAAAACATATATCACGGACCATTAAAGTTTAGTCGCTTCACACCATAATGAAAGGGGGTAAACCCATTTTGAAAGAGCACATATATACGTTAAATATTTCAGATGAGCATCCAAATAGCATTACTTTACCTTATATTTTTTCCATTACACCACCCATTACATCCCTTTCCTTCGGCGTACGCCATGTTGCAAGTGAAGAGGTAAAAATTCATTATTCCTTTACTCGTGAAATCATTATCGGACAACAAATTGCAGAGAAACTTTTGCTTCCTCATTCCACTACTATCCATGCATTCACGCAAAATGAAACAATTATTTTCGGACCATTAATCGGGATTTTCACAACTGGTTTTAACGATGACTCTTCTAACCCTTTAGGAAACCGTTCAACTTCTCTTGGCGAGTTACTAACGCCGCCATTCACCTTGCGACCATTTGTATTCGTTTTTGGTGTGCAACATATAAACTGGGAAGATGAAACAATTGAAGGCTATTTTTTTCAAGAGGAACAATGGATCAAGAAAAAAGTACCTTTCCCGAATGTCATTTATGACCGCTTACCAAATCGGAAAGCCGAAAATTATAAACCAATTGTAAGAGCAAAAAGAAAATTAGAGCATGACTATGCGATTCCATGGTTTAATCCAGGATTTTTTAATAAATGGGAAGTGCATCAACTTCTTATGAAAGATGAGTCCATTATGCCATTCTTACCGAACACAGAAACATTTCAACACTTCGAACAAGTAGAGCGGTTTCTCGGTACGTATAAATCGATTTACATGAAACCAATTCACGGCAGCTTCGGGAGAAATATTCACCAACTATTTTATTCTCAAGCAGAGAATTGCTACTACTGTCGTTATCGCGAAAATGAAGAAAACAAACTAAGAAAGTATCAATCATTAGAAACGCTTCTGAACCATGTATTAAAAGGACATGATTTAAAAAAGTTTATCGTACAACAAGGTATTTCCTTACTTCGCTTCGATGGGCAACCGGTTGATTTCCGCATTCATACAAATAAAAATCATTTCGGTCAATGGATTGTCAGTGCAATCGTTGCAAAAATTGCTGGCAAAGGTAGCTTAACAACACATGTAAATAGCGGTGGCGATACAAAATTACTACAAGAACTTTTTCCTGATTCAACGAAACAAGTTCAAATTGAAAATAAATTAAAACAAACTGCCTTACAAATCAGTTACGCGCTTGATGAACAAGTAATCGGAAATATTGGAGAAATTGGTTTTGATATCGGTTTAGACACGCAGGAAAACCCGTGGCTCTTTGAAGCAAACTCTAAACCCGGGCGAACTGTATTCCAAGATGAAAAGTTAAAAGAACAAAGTGAACTGACGCGCCAATTATTTTACGAATATGCCATCTACTTAACTGAACATTCTTTGCGCGATGCAAAAGAAAAAATGTCTCAAATAAAATCAGAGGCTCCCTCAAACACCGAACATATCCCTTCCCCTATGATTCACTCACAAATACGAAAACAAAAACTTCCACCTCATTCATAAGGTGGAAGTTTTCTATTTACACAAGTTTTACTACAACTTCTGTTTCCACATTACATATCCCGCAATAAAAAACATGATTGCAATACTCTTGTGAATTACTATGCGTTAAACCATCTACTGCACTTAATAATTCTTGATCCATATACGCACTATAATCGTCTATGTAATCTACAGTTTTCCCATAATCTTGGAGTATACCTTCGCAATTTTGACAAGAATATGTTTGTGATTCTAATGCGTTGCAAAGCGGGCAAATTCCCATCACGATTCCTCCATGCATTATCATTTACAAGCTGATTGAAGAGAGCATCAAGCCGTGCATAGGAGCATTTTGTTCCACTCCTATTCAAAATAGAACTATAAAGTTAATGATTTGCCCCACAATAGCGGGATACAAACAAAAAACATATTTCAAATCGCTCTTAGTTTAGCCTTCTTTCTAAAAAATACAACGATTACTCTTATTTCATACTTTACGAAATCACTAATATTTTTTTACAAAATTTACAAATTATTATTTCGTATATCTTTCTAGGTAACATCCATACTATGAGTACAAACTTAATTACCGATGGATTAGCGCCAAACGGGGCGATAATCTGGTTCAAATCCAGCTAGTCCAACCAAAAAAAATTTTTATAACTCTAAGGAGGATATATTCCTATGGCAAACCAAAATTCTTCAAATCAATTAGTAGTACCAGGAGCAACAGCAGCAATCGACCAAATGAAGTACGAAATCGCTCAAGAATTTGGTGTACAATTAGGAGCAGATTCTACGGCTCGTGCTAACGGTTCAGTTGGTGGAGAAATTACAAAACGTCTAGTTGCAATGGCTGAGCAAAGCCTTGGCGGATTCCAAAAATAAATATATATGGCAAAAAGGTCTCAAGGCATATGCCTTGAGACCTTCCTTCATTTATTGCAACATTTGTAAAAACTTCTTCGTGCGTTCTTCTTTTGGATTTGTAAATACATCTTCTGGTGTGCCTTGTTCGACAACGACACCGCCATCCATGAAAATAACACGGTTCGCAATTTGATGTGCAAAGCGCATTTCGTGCGTTACAATCACCATCGTCATGCCCTCTTTCGCAAGTTCTTTCATTACTTTCAGAACTTCTTGAACGAGTTCAGGATCAAGCGCTGACGTTGGCTCATCAAATAGTAACACTTCCGGCTCCATCGCAAGCGCGCGAGCAATTCCAACGCGCTGTTGTTGTCCGCCTGATAATTGGAACGGATATAAGTCTACTTTATCCGCAAGACCAACTTTTTCAAGGAAATAGTTTGCTTTCTTCTTCGCATCTTCTTTCCCCATCTTTTTCACTGTAACGAGCCCTTCCATGACATTTTGAAGTGCTGTTAAATGTGGAAATAAGTTATGGTGCTGGAAGACCATACCTGTTTGCGTACGAAGGTTAACAATATCTTTCTTCGATACTTTTTGAGAGAAATCGAGCTCTTTATTACCGATACGAATATTACCAGCGTTCGGTGTTTCTAACACATTGAGACAACGCAGGAATGTCGTTTTACCAGATCCAGATGGTCCGATAATAACAACAACTTCCCCCTTCTCAACTGATAAATCTATATGCTTTAGTACGGTATTATCTCCGAAACTTTTTTGTAAATGTTGAATTGAAATCATAAAAACAAAAACTCCTTTTATGAAAGGGTTATTTTAGAGTGTAACGTTCTGAACGTTTTTCTAATATTTGTTGCACGATAGATAATAAGAAGCAAATTACCCAATAAATAAGACCTGCTTCGAAATAAACAATTAAAAATTCGTAGTTCATTGCCGCAATTTCCTGCGCTTTTCGGAACATTTCTGTTACTAAAATTAACGATGCTAATGAAGTATCCTTCACTAAGCTAATAAATGTATTCGAAAGCGGCGGGATCGATACGCGCGTCGCTTGCGGTAAAATAACACGTTTTAGCGCTTGCGGATACGTCATTCCAATTGTGTAAGCTGCTTCCCACTGCCCTTTCGGAATGGAAAGAATTGAAGCACGAATAATTTCAGATGCATATGCACCGACATTTAATGAAAATCCAATAACTGCTGCTGTATATGGCTCAACTTCAATATTAAGAGTTGGAAGACCATAGAAAATAATAAATAATTGTACAAGAAGTGGCGTTCCGCGAATGATAGATACATAGATACGAGCAATCCATTGTAAAATACGACTACCTGAAATACGTGCAAGCGCCGTTAACGTCGCAAGTATAATCCCGATAATAAATGTAATAAGCGTTAATGGAATTGTCGTAAACACAGCTTCCTTCAGCATAGGCATGAAGGAAGACTGCATAATATCTATCCAAGTAGACAATCGATCTGAAACCAACGCACTACTTAGATACATTTTCGCCGAACCATTTTTTCGCTATTTTGTCATACGTACCGTCTTTTTTCATATCTTCTAACGCTTTATTTACTTCTTGTACTAGCTTGTCGCTACCTTTACGGAATAAGAATCCACTTTGTGACGCTTCTTTTTCTGTATCTACAATTTTAATTTTTGCATCTTTTTTCGTTTCTAAGTAGTTTAACACTGATAATTTATCATTAATTGTGAAATCAACGCGGCCAGTGTTTAACAATTCTGCTGCTTGGCTAAAGCCTTCTACATTCGTAATTTCTGCGCCATTTTTCTTAGCAATATCCGCATAGTTACTTGTTAAAGATTGTGCTGCTTTTAATCCTTTTACATCAGCAAATGTAGCTGGTTTATCTTTATCCTTTGCAATAACTAATACCGCTGAAGATGAAACGTATGGGCTAGAGAAATCATATTTCTTTTGACGATCTTCACGAATACCAACTTCATTCGCGACCATGTCGAAACGTTTTGCATCTAGACCAGCAAGTAAGCTATCCCATTGTGTTTCTTTAAATACAGGTTTTACACCTAAACGTTTTGCAACTTCTTCTGCTAATTCAACATCAAATCCAGTTAATTTATTGCTTGAATCGTGGAATGTGAACGGTGGATATGTACCTTCTGTTCCAATTACAAGTTCACCACTTTGTTTTATCTTTTGTAACGCATCTTGACTAGCTGTATCTTTTTTCTCTTCTTTACCGCAGCCCGCTACAATCCCGATCGCTAATGTAGTTACTGCAAGTACTGAAAATAATTTTTTCATGATGGTAATCCTCCAAGTATTCTGATAGGAATTTAAAAACTATATTGATTGTATGCAATCTTGAACAATTTTTCAATGAAAATGTTCTTATTTAGTTTATCCTTTTTCTTCATAATCAAACAAAAGGGGAAAATAACGCTACATACAAAAAATAAGTAACATTTTTTAATATAGCATTTATAAAGAAAAAGGTAAAACAATACTTCTTATTTAACTGCCCTGATTCACTAAAAAAAGAACTTGTGAAAATCACAAGTTCTCCTCCATACCTATTAAGCGCTCTGATTACCTTCCATTTGCGTTTTGTACATATCGTAATAACGCCCACGCTTTTTCATTAGCTCATCATGAGAGCCTTTTTCTAAAATCGTTCCTCTATCAAGCACAATAATTTGATCTGCGCTTTTAATTGTTGAAAGACGGTGAGCAATAATAAATGTCGTTCTCCCTTTTTTCACAACTTCTAACGCTTGTTGAATCATCGCTTCTGTCTCCGTATCAATACTAGATGTCGCTTCATCTAAAATTAAAATGGCCGGATCAAAAGCAAGTGCCCTAGCAAACGATATAAGCTGACGTTCTCCGGTTGAAAGTGTACTTCCTTTCTCCGTAATTTCTTCATTTATATTGTTCGCAAATCTTTCAGCACCAACATCTCGCAATGCTTTTACGATGCGATCTTTTGAAATGTTTTCATTCTCTAAGCTAACATTAGATGCCACTGTTCCGCTAAATAAAAACGGATCTTGTAGTACGATTCCCATATGTTCACGAGTTGCTTGTTTCGGCATCTCTTTTACATCGTGACCGTCAATCGTAAGCTTTCCTTTTTCAAACTCATAAAACTGGAAAAGTACATTCATAATGGAACTTTTTCCTGATCCCGTATGACCGACAAGCGCTACTGTCTCGCCTTGTTTCGCTTCAAAAGAAATATTTTTTAACACTTCATCTTTTCCATTATAAGAAAACGACACATTATCAAACTTCACATTTCCTTGTAAGCGAGGCATACGTTCCTCTTCTACCGCTTCCCCTTTTTCCTCTAACAATTCAAAAACACGTTCTGATGCAACGCGCGATTGTTCTAAGTTAGCAAGCTGATTTACCATATTTGTAATCGGAGAGAACAATCGTGTTAAATAATCAACGAACGCATACAGTATCCCTAAAGAAATGACACCTGAAGCACTTAATGAAGCACCACCGAAATACCAAATCACACCTGTGAAAGCGATATTTCTTAATACAGACACTAAGTTATGCGAAGTTGCTGCATTTAAATTTAAAATTTTATTTTGATACTTAAAATAATCGCCATTTAATTCTTCAAACTCTTTCTTCGTTTCACGCTCTTGACGGAACGCTTGAATAATTGGCATTCCTTGAATGGATTCATTCACTGTTCCGTTAATATCAGATAAACGTGAACGCATTTTATGATTGTATACAGACGCATACTTTCTATAAAGAATTGCCCAAACGATTAAAATTGGGATGATAAGTAAACATAACGTCGCCAATTTTACATCGAGTAAAAATAATGCCGCAAATATCCCGATAATATAAATGATACTAGAAACGAATGTCGCAAGCACCGTTACATATAAATCCCGAATGGCTTCCGTATCATTCGTGACACGCGATACAATTTTCCCTGCTGGTAAATGATCGAAATACCGAATCGGCAACGTTTGAATATGAGAAAAGACATCTTCCCTCATAATTTGAATAATTTTGTTCGCTGCCTTCTGTAAGAAAAATTGCTTTCCGTATGCAAATAATGAAACGACTACTAATAAAGCGAAATAGCCACCACCAAGTAGAAGTAGACGGTTTATTTCTGGTTTATAAAACGCAAATACTTCTTCTTTCGTTAATGCTTTCGCTTTATACACTTGCACCGCCTTACCATTTTGAACGGTAATCATATCACCTTTTACAGTACGTGACCCTTCAGCATTCACTTTATTCGGCACAAAGTAATATTGAAAACCAACTTGCATCACGCGTACTTCTTTTCCTTTTTTCTCACCTTGTTCAAAGCGATCACTTCGCTTATAAAAGGTACCGTTATACGGAACAGCCTCTTCACTCTTTTCTGTTTCATACCAAGGTTTCTCGATTCCAACGATATGATCGTCAATCATCGTTTTTGCGACGAAAGGACCAGCAAGCTCTGCGATGACGAAAATAAATAACATTAGCATCGCTGCAAATATCGTCCCTTTCACTTTCATCGCGTATTGAAACAATCGTTTTGAAACGCTCATATTTTCACCCCACTATCCGCACTTTCACTTTCCCCTTGTTGTCTTTCGAACTGCTCAGCATACCAGCCTCCGCTTTTAATAAGCTGATCATGCGTACCTTCTTCCATTACTTCGCCCTCATCCATAACGAGAATCCAATCCGCATGTTGTACAGCTGATAAACGGTGCGTCGTAATAATTGTCGTTTTCCCGCTTCTTTCTGTTCTTATATTTTCAATAATCGCTGCTTCCGTACGGGCATCAACAGCTGATAAAGAATCGTCCAAAATTAAAATTTCTGGATTTTGAATCACAGCTCGCGCAATTGAAATCCTTTGTTTTTGCCCTCCTGATAAAGAAACACCCTTCTCTCCAACGAGCGTTTCTAACCCTTCTGGTAAAAACTCTAAATCCTTTGTAAACGCCGCAATTTCAATCGCTTTCTCGAGTTCTTCTTCCGTCGCATCTCGGTTCCCGAACAAAATATTTTCCCTCGCTGTTTTTGAGAACAAAATATGTTCCTGAGGTACATACCCAATCCAGCCGAGTACATTTTCATTCGTTATGTTATCTAAAGTCACATCAGAGACTGCAATATCCCCATCTCCAAGCGGATATTGACGAAGAAGCTGACGTACGAGCGTCGTTTTTCCGCTTCCTGTTTTTCCAACAACTCCAAGCGTTTCCCCTTGTTTTAATGTAAATGAAACCTTTTTTAAATTTGTTTCAGTTGATGAAGGATATGAAAAGGTAACGTCATCAAACTGAATATAATCCGGCTCTTGTACAAGCTTTGGATTTTTCGGATCCTTTACATCTGGTTCATACGCTAACGTTTCATTCACACGGTCGAGTGAAGCATTTCCTCGTTGCATAACATTGATTAATTCGCCAATTGCAAACATCGGCCAAATCATCATCCCTAAATAAACGTTAAATGAAACAAGTTCACCAAGTGTTACCTTTGATTGAAATACAAGATACGCGCCATACACTAAACCAATTAAATAACTAAGACCAACAAGCATTTTCACAGTTGGCTGGAATAATGCATCGATTCTAGCTACTTTCATATTTTTTTCGTAGACGTCATCTCCTAAATGATGAAATCTTTCCTGATCTGCGTTCTCTTGTACGTATGCACGAATCACGCGCACGCCAGCAATTGATTCTAATACTTTATCGTTCATATCACCGAACGCATCTTGCGCAACTGTAAATCTTTCATGCAATTTCTTTCCATATATATTCATCGCATACGCCATAATCGGAAGCGGTATAAGTGCCGCAAGTGTAAGCTCCCAACTAATTGTAAACCCCATCATAAAGACAATCGTAAGCATATATAAACTCGAATCTACGAGCGTTAATATACCGAAACCGGCTGTCATAGCTATTGCTTTTAAATCATTTGTCGCTCTCGCCATTAAATCACCAGTACGATTCTTTTGATAAAACGTCGGTGTCATTTTAAGTAAATGCCCCATAAATTTAGAGCGCATCGTCTTCTCCAGTACGAATGCTCCCCCAAACAACTGATGTTGCCAAACGAAAGTAAGACCATATCCAACGATCGTAACCCCTATTAAAATAAGAATTGATTGCATAATTGCTTCGTTCGATAACGTTCCTGTTTTTATGTTATCAATCGTAACCCCTAACACTTTCGGGGGAATAACTTCAACTATATTTACAATTAAAAGAGCTCCAATGGCGATACTATATCTCTTCCAATGCTCTTTAAAAAACCATTTTAACTTTAGTAATACTGATAACAATGTAACCTCTCCCTTCTCGTGCTCGTTTCCCTCTCATTTCTTTACCCACTATCCAGACCCATCACATTTACATTTCGTAATCCATACAATCTCATCACATTTTTCCACCTTCCAAATTTTTATATAGTAACGTGGAAAACAAAAAAAAGCATACCGCCGCTTGACGATATGCACAGAAATGCATAAAAGCGTACGTTACGATATACGCAACGTACGCTTTTTATAAGACAAAGATGCCCTATATATCCGTACGGGTTGCGTAATGATATGAATGTCTTCTGCCATTTAACAGAGCTAAGCCCATTACATTTACGATTACAATCATTACGCACACCCCCTTCATTTATTTTCCATTTATAATCTTACAACTTTATTGAGTATTCTGTCAATTATTTTTTTACACACTGAATAAAAACACACGCTACATCCGTTCGAAATAAGAGAATCTTCTGTAAGAAAGGGCATACAAAATAAAAAAAGAATAAGAAATCGTTTTCACAAACATTTCATTTGAAAAATGTTATCAAACCCCCTACAATCACCTTATACTCACTCTTACAAGTTGCTATTTTAGGAGGACTAATCATGACAACTAGCAATACGTACAAATTTTATTTAAACGGAGAATGGAGAGAAAGCTCTTCAGGAGAAACAATCGAAATTCCATCTCCATACTTACACGAAGTAATTGGACAAGTACAAGCAATTACTCGCGGAGAAGTAGATGAAGCAATTGCATCTGCAAAAGAAGCTCAAAAATCATGGGCAGAAGCTTCTCTACAAGATCGCGCAAAATATTTATATAAATGGGCTGATGAGCTCGTAAATATGCAAGATGAAATTGCCGATATCATTATGAAAGAAGTCGGTAAAGGCTATAAAGATGCGAAGAAAGAAGTTGTTCGTACAGCTGATTTCATTCGTTACACAATTGAAGAAGCTCTACATATGCACGGAGAAAGCATGATGGGCGATAGCTTCCCTGGCGGAACGAAATCTAAACTTGCAATCATCCAACGCGCACCACTTGGTGTTGTATTAGCAATCGCACCATTTAACTACCCAGTAAACTTATCTGCTGCAAAACTTGCACCAGCATTAATTATGGGTAACGCTGTTATTTTCAAACCAGCAACTCAAGGTGCAATTAGTGGTATTAAAATGGTGGAAGCACTTCATAAAGCTGGCCTTCCAAAAGGTCTTGTAAACGTAGCGACAGGACGCGGTTCTGTAATTGGTGACTACTTAGTAGAACACGAAGGCATCAATATGGTATCGTTCACAGGCGGTACAAACACAGGTAAACATTTAGCGAAAAAAGCTGCAATGATTCCACTTGTATTAGAACTTGGTGGTAAAGACCCTGGTATCGTTCGTGAAGATGCTGACTTACAAGATGCTGCAAACCATATCGTAAGCGGTGCATTCTCTTACTCTGGTCAACGTTGTACAGCTATTAAACGTGTACTTGTACACGAAAACGTAGCGGACGAGCTTGTTAGCTTATTAAAAGCGCAAGTAGCTGAGCTATCAGTTGGCTCTCCAGAACAAGACAGCACAATCGTTCCATTAATCGACGACAAGTCTGCTGACTTCGTTCAAGGTTTAGTTGACGACGCTGTTGAAAAAGGTGCAACAATCGTTATCGGTAACAAACGTGAGCGTAACTTAATTTACCCAACATTAATCGACCACGTAACAGAAGAAATGAAAGTTGCTTGGGAAGAGCCATTTGGCCCAATCCTTCCAATCATCCGTGTTTCTTCAGATGAGCAAGCAATTGAAATTGCTAACAAATCAGAGTTCGGCTTGCAAGCAAGTGTCTTCACAAAAGACATTAACAAAGCATTTGCAATTGCTAACAAAATCGAAACTGGTTCTGTTCAAATTAACGGACGCACAGAGCGCGGCCCTGACCACTTCCCATTCATCGGTGTAAAAGGTTCAGGTATGGGCGCACAAGGTATTCGCAAGAGCCTTGAGTCTATGACACGTGAAAAAGTAACTGTATTAAACTTAGTTTAATCTTATATGTAGAAGCTGATCTAGTTTTGGATCAGCTTCTTTTTATCCCACTTTAATGGGCAATAAGACCCCCACCTCAAAATTCAGCGAAAGCAAAGAATTTAAGCGGGGGATCAACTGCCCATAAAAGTCCGATTGGTTCAACTAATAATCAGTGGGGGATGAAGCCCCCCCCACTGATTAAAGTTTCACTTTATATACATCCTTCCAAAAATAATAGCTTATTTATTTCAAATTCCGATTTGGTTTTCCAAATCGAACTAAAACATGCCATAATAATTTTAATTCCTGAAGCACTTCTTCATATGTTCCGCGATTACTCCAGGATAGTGGATTCCTTTTCAAATCCACTACAGCTGAGCCAATTATATGCGCATCAATACAATTATTTCGTGCAATGCGCCTTGCCAAAGATGGCATTTTTGACCCTCTAAAATCCATTGGAACTTCATCTACCATCAGTACAAAACCCTTGTGCCAATACAAATCAATAGAATACTTCAGACAAATTTCTTCTAAAGTTCTACCTACCTTCGTACCTTTAAATGAAGGATCTACAACAAGTGCTTCCACATCTTCTTTAAGAGAAATATCTCCATGAATCTGTGCTTCAATATAATGATTAAGATTACGAGCTGACTCTTTGTTTACTACATCTATAAACGGCCTTTCCAGGTTAGCTAGTAAATGATGAATGAGTCTTGTTGGAGTCAAATTCTCTTCCCCAATTGCAAAATCTCTTACGAATGTCTCTTCCAAAAGAGCAGCTAAAATCATATCAAACTCTTCATAAGTACCCTTTTCTTTTGGATCTTGATGCGAATCTAAATACGTATATGTAGAACGATAAGAAACTTTTGGAGATAAGAGAAAATAACATGATCCAAAGCGCGGGGCAGGTCCATCTGGATGTAACATTACATTTAGCGCCCCATATTTAGGCCGTTCATTATTCGTTACGCCTTCCAATTGATATGCGCCTCCAAATATTCTCTGCTCCCAAAGGTCACGTTCACCACCAGGATAAGCAGATACACTCCCATTAGATAGCAATGTTTCAAACTGACTTTTATATATTCCTTGCTCAAACAGTGCTTCAGCAATATTTTTCATATTCGAATCTAATCTGTCTGGATGAAAGTGTAAAGCAATCCTCGCATTTGATTTTAAATGAACGACAGCTTCTTCAAACATTTCATCAGTAATATTAGACATTTTCAATATATGGTTAATTGTTGCTTTAGCCCCATGTTTTTCGTTCTCTGCATATTTTGAAATGTACTCTAAAGCACATAATTGAGATCTTGATAATTCCATAATCAAACCTCTCCTTTCATTGAAATGACCTTAATCATTTCAATGAAAGGCTTAATCTTTCCTTCTTCTCAAACGAAGCCTGTTTAAAAAAATCGATGCTTCGGATTAAGATTTTCAGACAAAATTCTTTGTGCTGTAAAGTGAAACTTTAATCAGTGGGGGTTTTCTTCATCCCCCACTGATTATTAGCCCTCACCAATCGGGCTGCCCATTAATGCGGGGTAAAATTGTGCTTCACTCTGTCGCTATTTCCTCTGCACAACTAATAAACGCTCCAGCCCTTCCTGACTCTCTTTTAATCACAAACTCTTCTCTATAATCTGATTATTACTATATCCATTGACGTATAAAAATTCATTTGTTACTCTTAAATACGTTAATTTAATATTTAAATCCTCATTCGTATCTCGGTGAGGTAGAGGTTGCAGTCATTAAGAGTATCATTTCAGGAGATGTAGTGGCATTGATGAAGGAATGAGAAAGGAATGATTGCCGAAGTAAGTCGTGTCCACCATGCACACTTGCTGGGTCTGCATTTAATAAGTGCAGAACTGTCACAAACGAAACGTTTCGTTTGTGGAGAGCTATCGAGAGGTATGTCGTGGGTTTCTTATAAGATAGAAAGCATGTAGCGGCAAATTACGTGCTTTTTTTGTTTTGTTTGGGACTTCTCTTCTCTACTAAGAAGACATACATATCTCCTCGCTTGACTTGGTTATACTAACTTTGGAGGTATTTTCTATGCAACAAAAAAAATGGGGCTTTTGGGTACTAACAGCTTTCGTTGTCGGTAACATGGTTGGCGCTGGGATTTTCATGGTGCCAAGTACGTTGGCACAAACAGCAAGCCCTCTCGGTGTCACTTTAGCTTGGTTAACAACAGGGTTTGGTGTTTTAATGCTAGCTCTTGTTTTCGGTAATTTAGCAATTCGTCGTCCTGATTTAACGACAGGACCACAAAGTCATGCATATGCTTTATTCTCATCACCAAAAAAGAAAAAAATGGCTGGTTTCAGTATGGTATGGGGATATTGGGTTGCAAACTGGGCAAGTAACGTTGCCATCATTACATCTTTCGCGGGATATTTATCACTCTTCTTCCCAATTATGAAAGATACACGACTACTATTTTCAATCGGTTCTTTTAACATAGAAGTCGGAAAACTAATTACATTTACGATTTGTTCCATCTTACTTTGGGGAACTCATATTATATTAACAAACGGTGTAAGCGGAGCTGGAAAGCTGAACTTCTTAGCAACAACAACGAAAGTAACTGGATTCCTTTTATTCATCGTCGTTACGTTATTTGCATTCGAAGCTTCTAAGTTTGGACAATGGTACACACCGATGATCGATAAATCAGGTGTATCACACGGCCTTCTTTCACAAGTAAACTTAGCTGCTCTTACAACGCTTTGGGCATTTATCGGAATTGAATCGGCAGTACTTTTATCAAACCGTGCTACCTCTCCTAAAACAGTAAAACGCGCAACAGTTGCAGGATTACTTATTACAGTTGCGATTTACTTAGGAATTACCATTTTAACAATGGGGGTACTTCACGTTGATAAATTACAAGCTTCTGAACGTCCATTAGCAGATGCATTAAATGCTGCAATGGGTCATGGCGGCGGGAAACTGATGGCATTACTTGCTCTTACTTCCCTATTCGGTTCTATCTTAGGCTGGATTTTATTAAGCTCAGAAGTACCGTATCAAGCAGCAAAAGAAGGTTTCTTCCCTTCCTTCTTCACGAAAACAAATAAAAAAGGAAGTCCAATTTACTCATTACGATTAACAAACATTATGTCGCAAGTGTTCTTATTCTCAACATTATCAGGAACTATTGCGGAAGCTTATACATTCGTTATTACCGTATCAACACTGGCCTACCTCATTCCATATCTCGTTTCACCAATCTTCCAGTTAAAACTAGTCGCAACTGGTGAAACATATAAAAATGAAATGCGGGCAAGAATTACAGATGGTATAGTCGCAGTGATCGCACTTTGCTACGCACTATGGGTTATTAAAACCGGTGCATCCGATATAAAAACGTTCCTTCTCGGAATTGGTTTATTCGTAATCGGCTTTGCCTTCTATCCATTAATGAATCGTGATCAGAAAAAAAATAACGAAAAGAAAAACGAGCAAGTTGCATAACGCAATTTGCTCGTTTTTTCTTTTATAAAACATATATAATAGAACAAAGAGGTGAAAAACATGTCAATCGAATCACTATGGAGCAGTCGTTTCCAACAACATATGCAAAATATCATTACATACTTTGCACGTATGATTAACGGTTTACTATATAGCTTTATCTTTATTTCATGCGTTGGCGCATACTACTATGCTCAGTTTCTAAAAGCATCTCCTTCTAAAGAAATAGCTTTACTACTCATCACGATTGTACTTACATTCATTATAACGAGATGCCCGATCCGTACATTTATTCAAAAACCTGATGCTGTCTATTTGCTTGCATTAGAAGAGAAACTAACATCTTATTTTAAAAAATCTCTTCTATACAATTACATCATTCAGCTTTTCCCATTATTATTTACGTTCCTTATTCTCGTTCCACTTGCCCTGCAATCATTAAAATTAACTGTACCTTTCTTATGTACAATCTTTATCGTTTTAATGATTACGAAAGCTTGGAATATGTACATACATTGGATGTGGCGTGATAGTCATGAAAAAAATATATGGTTCATTATTCGTATCGCTTGTAACGCCCTAATCATTTACATGCTATTTTACTCGGCACATGTTCTCATATTAGGCGGATTGCTCTTATTACTTGCTTTCCTGCTTCTATATACGAAAAAACAGCCTACAAAACGAATACCGTGGGATTACATAATCGAACAAGAAGAAAAAATGAACGTTCGTTTTTATCAATTTGCGAGCATTTTCACCGATGTTCCACAACTGAATAAGCAAGTAAATAAAAGAAAATGGCTTACAAATTGGATTGAACCTTTATTACATAAAAAGCGAGCAACTTTCTTCTATTTACATACACTCGCATTTTTACGCGGGAATGATTATTTCGGTATATATATTCGCTTAGGATTAATCGGTGCCTTCGCCTTATATTTTATACCAAACATATACGTAAAAGGCGCTATCGCATATATCGTCCTATATATGATTTCTATGCAGCTCCGTTCCCTGTGGAAATATTTTTCGGGAAATATTATCGTAGCATTATATCCAATTAATACTGAAAAACGAATGAATCAATTTCTTCGCTTAATCTTTATATTACTAAGCATGCAACTCATTGTATTTTCAATTGTTATACTCATTGCTACAGGTCAACTTTTGCATAGCCTTATCATTATGATTGTCGGGTTACTCTGGATCAAATTTATTATTGTACCAAAAACAAAGCAACGAATTTCCGCATTTTAACGAAAAAAAATCATCTTAAAAGCCAAGGGGAAAACAAATTATCTCCTTGGCTTTTTTATTTTTCTTCCCCAAACAAGAATTACCGGCACAACCGATATTTTATGATTTTACACACAAAAACGATAATACATGTTTACGTCCTAATAAAAAGGGTATGTATTAAAGTAACAGGGCAAAGAAACTGGAGGGAATGAAAAAATATGAATTAAAGTTTCACTTTATACAAGGCATTGCTCAAGGATGATTCTGAAACCGATAATATAATGTAAGGAGCGGATTAGAATGAGTAAAAAAATTGCTATTTTAATAACGGATTATTTCGAGGACACAGAATACACAGAGCCAGCAGAAGCATTTAAACAAAAGGGATATGAATTAACAACTATTGAAATGGAAAAAGGTAAAACAGTACACGGTAAGCAAGAAAAAAGCAAAGTCGTAATTGATAAACATATTGATGATGTTTCTCCAGAGAACTTTGATGCCCTCTTCATACCAGGCGGATTTTCCCCAGATATACTTCGTGCAGATGAACGTTTTGTTCGCTTTAGTAAAGCATTTATGGATGCGAAAAAACCTGTTTTCGCTATTTGTCACGGACCCCAATTACTCATTACTGCACAAACACTTGAAGGACGCGATGTGACTGGATATAAATCCATTGCGGTCGATTTAAAAAATGCCGGTGGAAATTTTCATGACAAAGAGGTTGTCGTATGTCAAAACCAGCTAGTAACAAGTAGACAACCGGAGGATATCCCAGCGTTTATTGAAGAATCATTGCGTATATTGGGATAGTTATTAAAGATTAATCAAAGTAGCTATTTAGCTACTTTGATTAATCTTTTTATTTGTATGAAAAACAAAAAAGAACCTTATTTTTAATGATCTTTTCATACACCCTCTTTTCTCTCCCCAGAACTTCTAATCACTTTTCATAAGCAGTTCTCATATAGTGAAAATGACTATACGATTCCTATCCATAAGTTAAATAATGATTTTACAAATATATAAATACAAAAGATGGGAGCCTTATTTATGAATAACAATCCGCCTTCAACGCCCCCAAATCCAACGGAAATGAATAATAATGAAGTGAGCTTACAAACGTTACGCGTCATTGGGCTTATTGTACTGATTAGTGGCTACATATTAGTAGCTCTTTCTGAAGTAGGAACGTTAAAAAATCTTTTGCTACAGCCTAACACTACTCCAAATTTAGCTGAAGTTGATCCGTTCTAAAAACTATACAAAAAGCGAATCCCAGTATAACTGGTTCGCTTTTCATATAGTTTTATCCAATCTGAGAAACTTCCCTTTCATCTTCATACTTCTCTTTCCCTATCGCCTTCATAAATAATAAAATACTGCTCATACCAACGATAAAGTACAGAGCACTCATGCCCCAAGATGCAAGAAATGAACCTATCATAACACCTAATGCCCCGTTCATTTTTGCCACTTGAAAGACCATTCCGTTAATCGCCATGTATGAACCTCTTGCCTCATTTGGCACCATATCTGCCATAATAGATTGACGTACTGGCACATACATCATCTCTCCTACTGTTTGGAAAAGCCCTGCGATTAATAAGATCCATAAACTATTGCTCGTTCCGAGTACTGTAAAGCCAATCGTATAAATAAATAAACCTACATATAAGATTTTCAAATCATTGAAGCGTTTCAGCATTTTAATAAGAAGCGCCGAACATAAAACAACTAAAATTGTATTCTCTGCTGAAATCCAGCTCATCATTCGAATACCTGTTAAATCAAATGTAAAACCATTCCCGAATAAAAAGTTCACCGTTTCAAATTCCTGCTGCAAACGTACTCCTAAATAGTTATTAACCTGAAACTCTAAAGATAATGTGCATATACTTGCTGCACAAAAAATTAAAAACGCTCTATCTCTCATCACAACTTTATAACTATCTGCCATATCTTTTAATACATTTTTCTTCTCCACCGTTTTTCGTGCTACATACACTTCTTCCATATATACAGCCATCACATATAAAGTAATAACTGCAATAACTGTTAATCCGATGAACAATTGCAATCTATAGTTCTCAAATAGTAATCCGCCAAATATCGCTCCAATTGCAATGGATAAATTAATCGCCCAGTAGTTAATGCTGTACATCACTTTTCGATTTTCCGGTGTACTCACATCAATTAACATCGCCTCTGTCGCAGGATTCATAAGTCCAGATCCTAAACTATTCACTAACATAAATATAAATGTTAGCCACGGTGAGTCTACATAATCCGAATTCGCAACCCCCATACAAGCAATGGAAATGACTTGTATACTTTGACCGATAATCATCACCTTTTTACGCCCGAGCCGATCCCCCACATATCCACCGTATAAACCAATTACTAATGAAGCTATGACATTAATGAGTAGTAACGCACCAGCAATCGCACTACCTAATTTTATTGAAAAATAAATCGCCATAAATGGAAAAATCATCGTGGACACAGTACGTGTTAAAAACGAAGTTATAATTCTAATTTTTATATTTCGATGCATACTCCAAAACCCCATTGTTTTCCCCTCCTTATGCTTACTTATTTTACTTTGAAAAAGAGGAAGAAAAAGGTTAGAATATTCTAAAGAGTTTCCCCTTTTATAATAGAAGGAAGTGTATATATGAAAATCATGGACTATTACATTCGGTTAAGACTACATGCACAAGATCAACAGCATATCCGAAATAGCTTACAAGAATTAGCGGATATTTTATATTGCAGTACGAAAAACGTAAAAATTTTATTAAAGAAAATGAGCGAGGAGCAATTCATTCACTGGACTCCAGGGAGAGGCCGCGGGAATAAAACAGAAATTCAATTTATACATAGTCTCGTAGAAGCGATTGAATCCTACACCGATGAACTGTTAGCGCAAGAAAAATTAAAGGATATCTTTCTTCTCTTAAAAGAACCGCTACCTCTTGCACTTCAAAAAAAGATAGAAAATAAACTACATCATCATTTTGGATACGAACCTTCAAATGATATGTACGACATATTAAAAATTCCTATATCGAGAAAGATATTCCCATTAGATCCGGCTTTTGTCGCTGTAACTACAGAGAGCCATCTTACGAGTCAAATTTTTGACACGTTAGTCGTTTATAACGATGTTACTGAAAAGATGGAACCACACATTGCACATACTTGGGAATTAAGTGAAGACGGACTTACGTGGACCTTTTATTTACGAAAGGATATATATTTTCATAACCAAACAATTTTAACTTCTAAAGATGTACAATTTTCATTTGAACGATTAAAGCAAGTTCACTCTCCTTTCGAATGGTTAACAGAAGAAATTGTTCAAATTGAAACACCATCACCACTGCAAATTCGATTCCATTTAGCAAAACCCAACTTATTTTTCTTACACTATGTAAGTTCCATGCAACTAGCAATTTTGCCGCGTGATGCTAGTATTCAAAATCATCATTATATAGGTACTGGACCTTTCAAACTTGCTCATTACTCGGAAGACAATATCGTACTCGAAGCGTTCACCCATTATTTTAAAGAGCGCGCGTTATTAGACCGTATTGAATTTTGGGGTATTCCTGATCATGTACAAATCGATGCTGATTATGAACTACCAAATGAAGCGGAAAATGAAAGGCATGATATACAAATAGAAGAAATAGGTTGTATTTATGCTAGCTTCAATTTTACAAAACCTGGTCCTCATCACGACATGTATTTTCGAAAAGCTTGGAGAGAACTATATGACGTTGAAACGATACTTCATAGCATAGATGGCCGACGAACAATTGCCGCATCAAGCTTTTTCCCTGAAAGAAGTCGCCAAGCTACTAAAAGGTCCTACTCTTTAAAAAAAGCGAAAGAGTATTTAATAAAGAGCACCTATAATGGAGAAACGATACATATTTATTTCTTTGCATTTAAAGATAGTGCAAATGATGCATATTTCTTAAAGGAACGTTGTGAACAATTAGGAATACACGTAGAGCTTCATCCATTTCTCGTTTCAGATTATATGGATCATTCTATCGATAAGCACGCCGATATTATTTTCATGGGAGAAGTATTTGCTGCCGATCATGAACTCGCATTCTTAAATGTGTTTAAAAATAAAAGTTGCTTCGTAAATCGGTTCATGGACCCGCACTATGAAAAACAAATTAACTGTTTACTTGATACATTTTTATTAGAGGAAAATAAAGAAAAACGCTATGAGCTCATGTATGAAATCGAAGAATTTTTACAAGCAGAACACATCATTTTATTTAACTATCACGTTTTAAAAAGAAAAACATATCCTTCTTCTTTAAAGAACGTAACAATTGATTCATTCGGCTGGGCAAATTTTGCGAAGTTATGGATAAAGCCATCCCCGCATTAAATACGGGGATGGCTTTAATTATTGAATGACTTCTTCTAAATGATTCTTTAAGTTCTCTAAATACGTATCAATCGTAGGATTCTTCACCACATCATAACAAGCAAAACTCTTTAACGGACTCATGCCGAGAAACTTTTGTACGCGGTGTAAGTGGCTAAGCGTTGACTCTAAACTTTCTCCCTCAAAGAACTTCGTCTTATCCCCAAATGCTTTCTCAGGTGCATTCCAAGTTGTAGAAAACATATACTCTTTCTCTTTTAATAAACCACCTGTTCCATATTCATCAGCACCTTTAAAGAATAAACCGTATTCATATACTTCATCCATATACGTTTTACATAACCCTGGTACACTAAACCAGTAAATCGGCGTTTGATAAATGACAACATCAGCCCATAAAAACTTCTCCTGTTCTTCTTTAATACTATAGCCATCTTGAATCGTTGTTACTTTCACATGATGATTCTCGCTTAATATTGTTATCATATAATCAACTAACGCTTTATTTAATCTGCCTTCCTTTGTGCCGTATTTTTCATGTCCATTTATAATGAATATATTTTTCATCGCTTTTCTCTCCCTTATATCATTTACTCTTCAGCTATTAACCCAAGTTGCTGTTTCAGCGTAAGATTATCTTCTAAATGCCAGTCTTCCGTTATCTTTCCGTCTTTCACATGTAAAATATCAATAGCAAAAAAATTGATTTTCTTATCATTGTGCGTTCCTGTAAAAGAAAGACGAGCTGTTACTTTATCCCCGGCGACTAATAAATCTTCAATCTCGCAATGTATATTAGGAACGACTTTATGAAAATTTTGTGCCGCAAACTTTAATCCTTCCGTGCCTTGTGATCGCCCTTTCGGCAATGTATTATCGAAAAAATTTTCAGTAACAGTCTGCGGAATAAGTTCCTCTTTACCTGTATCCCAAAATGCATAAAAACGCTGCGCTGCATGAACCATTTCGGTCGCTTCCTTTTGACCTAGTGAGGAATCAATTGTCATTGCTTTTGGCTTTGGCATTTCTTTTAATAACTGGACTTCCTTTTTTTCTTCCACGCCGCATGCTACAAGTACAATGCAAACAACAAACAAACTAAAGTATACAAACAACTTTTTTATCTCCATGAAAATCACCTCCTCATCTAACCCCTTTGTATTTCGTATTGCTATTGTATATGCACTAACTTCCTTAATGGAAGTAGTGATATTTTTTTCATATAGTTACCAAAAGTATATTTTTGTGATACTATAAAGCAAATTCATTCAAAAAATTTTATGGAGGCTAGTTCCATGAACAATATAGATCCAGTTGAATTAACGAAAGGTTTACCTGGCATACCTTGTCCTATCGCTAAAACGCTTGATGTAATTCGTACAAAATGGACATTTTTAATCATTCGTGACCTTCTTATCGAAGGAACATTACGCTTTAGTGATTTACAAAAATCAATGGACGGGATTAGTCCGAAAACATTATCGCTTCGACTAAAAGAATTAGAATCTCAAGGCATCATAACGAGAAAAGTATATCCAGAAGTTCCGCCTCGTGTAGAGTACACATTAACGGATAAAGGAAAGCAATTAGAGGGGATTTTCATTGAATTAAAACGGTTTGGATTAAGTTTATAAAGTAAAACTTTAATCAGCCCTCACCAATCGGACTTTTATGGGCAGCCCGACCCCCACCTAACTTCTTTGCTTTCACTGAATTTTGAGATGGGGGTCTTACTGCCCATTAAAGCGGGATAAAACAAAAACCCCTTACCGTCTGAAGTGAACCCCGAAAACGGGACACCGATCAAAACACCTAAACCATCTGTTCCCTAAATTCTTTAGGGGATAGGTGGTTTAATTTTTCTTGAATTCG
>NZ_VLTE01000416.1:0-236 GCF_007558965.1 Bacillus sp. HY001
TTTACAAAGATAAAGCACTACATGTTAGTTCTTACAAAGAATAAACAAGCAATAGAGGGATCGCATGATGACTATAAGCTATTTCAATTTATGTGCAAATTAGAGATGAATCACATATATGAAGCATTAGAAGGACAGAGGAAGAATACTCATATTGATTTAGACACACATCAAGAATATGTAGATACGCTTGTTGTGCAGTTGAATTTACTTCAATATGTTGTAGGCATTGTGCA
>NZ_VLTE01000417.1:0-275 GCF_007558965.1 Bacillus sp. HY001
CCTTCTTCCACTTTTGCAGTGTTGTGTACCGCACCAATACCTGTAGTCACACCACAACCTAATAAGGCAACTTTATCTAACGGAGCATTTTCGTCGATCTTCGCTAAGTTAATTTCATTCACAACTGTATATTCACTGAATGTACTAGTCCCCATGTAATGATAAAGTGGCTCTCCTTTATAAGAGAAACGAGTTGTTCCATCAGGCATTAAACCTTTACCTTGTGTTTCTCGTACTGCACTACATAGGTTTGTTTTACCAGAACGACAGAATTT
>NZ_VLTE01000050.1:0-9817 GCF_007558965.1 Bacillus sp. HY001
ATTTTAGAACAGTGCGTGCAGCTAAATGGTTATGCTACAGACATTCGTTATCCGTATTTTGAAGCACTTACTGTTCAAGATGGATTAATCGCTATACAACATGCTCAAAAAGTAATGAGCTTTTATATGGAAAAGTTAAACAAGTTGAATATACATGAAATCACAGTTGATTAAAAATAGAGGATATACACAAAAGAGAGTGCCTATTAAATAGGGACTCTCTTTTTCTATCTAAAAACAGAGGAGGCATGCTCCATAGTAGTATGAAATGATACTTTGCTATGGGGATAACAATATAATGATGGATATATATAAAGAAATTAAAGAGGAAATGAAAAAAGTCTATTTATCACGCGATTGTTGTTTTGTAGGTTACAGTGGGGGGAAAGATAGTTCTGCCATGTTGACGTTACTATGGGATGCAATTGCCGAGCTACCACTAGAGGAACGTACAAATCCAATTCATATCTTAACTTCCGAAGTTGGAGTAGAAACACCTGCTATGACAGCTTATATCTCACGGACATTACAAAAGATCCAGGAGAATGCAAATGAACAAAACCTACCGTTTGTTGTTCATGGTGTACAACCACTTATGAGAGAATCATATTGGTATAAGGTAATAGGTAGAGGCGTTTTACCACCGAGCGGAAACAGTAGATTGAGATGGTGTACTGACTCTCTCAAGGTCAAACCGATGCAGCGAAAGATGAAAGAAATCTTAATATCTTCTCAAACTACTACTGCAGTAGAATGCTTTGATGAATATGATGGAGTGCTTATGTTGGCCGTTCGTAATGAGGAGAGTGGTCGAAGAAGACACAGTATCCAAAGGCATGAGATAAGTACTGATTCCTTATTTTCACGTCATAATGACATGAAAAATATCCTCTGCTTTAATCCAGTTAAATTTTTAACCGGTGATGAAGTATGGATGTTACTTTTAGATAGAGGGATACTGCCTTTTGGCGTGGATGTGGAAGAAATGAGCATACAGTATGGACAAGCTATGTTTGAATGTGGCATAAAAACAGGTGGGAAACAGCAAGGAAATGCTTGTGGAGCTGCAAATTCACGTAGTGGATGTTGGACTTGCCTGATGATGAATGGTGAGGATAAAATGTTGACCCAGCTAATAAGTGAGGGGTATACGGACTATGCTTATCTACAATCCTGGAAAAGCTTCTTACGTTCGATTAGAAACGATATTCGGTATCGGAATGTAATGAATAGACGAAGCCTGCAAACGCTCCTTAGAAACGAAAATAAAAGGGATTCAGACTTGTTTTCCATATGTAATCATGTTGAATATGATTATATTATGTTTGATCGCACAGAAAAAGGAGACTATGCACCAGGAGGGCTTACGGTAGAAGGTAGAAGAATGCTTTTAGAGTATCTACTTTTTACACAACAAAAGATGAATACAAATCTTATTTCTGAAGAAGAAATTGAGGCAGTGCTGCAAGCCTGGTATGAAACGGATGGAATTAGAGTATACCGAGATGAATTGGAACCTATACACCACGCATATCTAGGTGAATTGGTGTTCAAACCCGATTGTACAATAAATGAGGAAAAAACGACGTCTCCATTCCCTGTGTTTTTCGTGGAAATTGATATTCATTTAGGGAAACAGGAGATATTTCGTTGGATGAAGGAACGACAGAAAGTTACGCAGCAGAGTTTTTTCTTTTTTCCTTCAAATTATTCTAATGGTTCTGCAAAGCTTACATGGAACAAACTAACCTTTGTTGTATCTAGATTTGATATAACAGAAGCAAGAGATGCTGAACGTATTATACGTCAATGGTTAGGTATGACGATGTACCATGAAAGGGCAGAAGCACAACATAAGAAGATGCTTGTACAGCTGTTCATTCATTCTATGAAGAATGAGCAACTATTTAATCCGGATGAATTAGAAAATACGAAGATCCTATATACTACAGAGTTTATAAGTAGGCTCTCTCGATTGCTAGAAACAGAGGAGTTGCTATCCGAGGGGACTAATCACCTCTTTGCAAAAATACTTAAAGAAATGGCTAACGAAACATTTCTCATAGCATGATATATAAATAATAGATATATTTAGAGAGTACCTATTCAATAGGTGCTTTCTATATTACAAAGGCAAGAGGAGATTATAATGGAATTTAAAAAACTTATGAAGTATATAGAAGAGAATAAGGAAGAACACTTTGATGAATTAATTAAAAAAAATGAAAACGCAATTAAAGAAAGCGATAAAAAAAATGAGAAGGAAACAGATTTTAAAAAATAGTTACGATATTTACCGAAGAACTATTAGGAACTTATAAATATAGGATTCAAGGAGGATACTTATGACTGAAATTAGTTTAAAAGACAGATGTATTCAAATTCTAGCCACAATTCCAACAATAGTATTTTTTATTTGGAGCATGTACTACTGCTTTCAGCTATTTGTAGGAAATGAAATACCTGGAGTAAATCCTTTTACAAAGTTTATACTTGGGTTGATTACACTGTTTATGGGAATAGGCGGACTTATTAATTTAACTAAGCCTAATGTAGATGCTGTCGAGTTCTCCGTAAAGACACTTTGCGGGTTACTTGCAATTGGCTTTATATTAGAGTCAGGACAATTTATAGATATCGTAAAAGTAGTCATTAATTCATTGTAAAGAAATCATATATTTTTTAGTACCTTTTAAAAGCCCAATTATATTTTATATATAATTGGGCTTTTATTTTTCTGTAATAAATTGCAACTATAATTCGAGTTTAGAGAAAGGAATGTAGAATGCCACTTCTAAGTGTAACTTTCGAAAAAAGTCTGATTATTTATAATAGAGTTTGATTAAAAATCCTGTGTTGATATGCAGGATTTTTTCTTGTTCTACAAACGGGCCATTTTCTTGAGTAACACTTTAATGAAAATAATTATGGAGCAAAAAAATTGTGAAGATTTCCCCTTAAACTAAAGGGTTGTAAAGGGGGAAATCTAAATGATTGAAAATGCTCAAACAAACAGTAATTCAGTAATCTCTTCAAACCTTGGTATTATTTAGATCCTAATACCATTTATCGGTTTTTTTGGTGGTTTAGGAGTTGTAGTTGCTAGAAAAGCAACAAAAGAAATTATAGAAAAAAACCAAAGTGGTAGTGGATTAGCTACTTCTGGTTTAATTTGTAGTGTGGTGGGAATTATCATTCAAATCTTTTTAGTACTCAGTATTCTCGTTTTCTATTCTTTAAGAATTGTAGGATATCTTATTAAACTAATGGGCCAGTCCTGCCATGGTTTGGGCGTTCAAAGCGTCGCAAACCATGAATAGGATTGGCTTACTATGGGGAGTGGTTTAGTGTTTTATTAATAATTTCTATTTTTTGCCACATGAAGAAATTCCTTAACCGCAGGAGAAGCATTTGCAATTGATTGACAGGCAAGTGCTACTTCACGGCTGTTTTCAATATTTAGTTTGCTGATTTTTATGTTTTGCTGTGTCTTTAAAAATAATTCTGGACCTATCGTAACGCCAAGTCCTTCCTGTACCATATTAGTGATGGTTGTACAGTCGTGTACTTCAAAAAGAATAGATGGTTTAATTTGCGCTTCTGCAAATAATTCCTCAACATGTGATTGGTACATCCCTGTTGGCATAATAAAGGATTCATACATTAAATCATTCATTTCTACTATTTCTTTAGAATGAAATTGATGATCAGGGTGATAAGCGACTACCATCTTGTCTTTAATCAAAGGAACCAAATCGAAATTTGGGTTTGATTTTCCTTTTACTACAAATCCAATGTCAATAATGCCTGAACCTAACCATTCCGTAATCTCTTCATAGGTTCCTTCGTAAAATTTAAATTCTATTTTAGGATGCTTTTTCCGGAATTTTGCAAGTAATTTAGGCAATAGGCAGGAAGAAGCACTTGCAAAAGTGCCGATACGAATAATACCTGTTTCCAAGCTTGTCATAAGCGCAATTTCTTGATTAATGACTTCCACTCTTTTCAATATTTCTCTAATATGCGGCAGAATTTTTTGTCCTATATCTGTAAGTGTTATTCCTTTTTTTCGATCACGAATTAATAAAGAAACTCCCCATTCAGATTCTAAACTCGCAACTGCATGACTCACGGCAGATTGGGTCATATTTAACGTTTCAGCAGTTTCTGTAAAGCTTCCTAGCTCAACCACTTTTGCAATGATTTCGTAGCGCACAATAGTCATGAGTGATTACTCATCTCCTTTATTAAAAACATCAATTTTACTTATGTTAACATGGAACATAAAATAAAAACAGTAGTTCAAATATAAGGAGATGTACAAATTGAAAAATAATATGAATCAACTAATCATCATACTTTTAGCTTTAGGAGCTTTTGTAACAGGAACAGTAGAGTTTGTTGTTTCTGGAATTTTAGAACTGGTTTCTTTTGAATTAGATATTTCAATTTCAACGGCTGGTCAGTTGATTACGATTTATTCTTTATCTTATGCTATTGGAGCTTTGATCTTGGTCATGCTAACGTCTAAATTGGATCGTAAAAAGGTACTTTTATATGCTATCTCTATATTTATTCTAGGGAATCTAGTTGCATTTTTTAGCTATAATTTTGTCTTTCTTATGGTATCTAGAGTCATTATGGCGATGAGTGGAGGGTTATACATTGTTGTTGCCACCAATTATGCTGCGCAAATTGCAGTTCCAGAAAAAAGGGGTAGTGCTATGGCAACAGTCATTACAGGTTTCACTGTTTCATTAGTACTTGGAGTACCTATCGGAACATTTTTAGCTGGACATTTTGATTGGCACTATATTTTCTTAATTATTGCGCTTAGCACAGTTTTTTTAATACTAGGACTTTACAAATTATTACCATCAATAAAAGGAAACCAACCGCTGCCATTTACACAACAGCTACAAATTATGAAAGATAAACGAGTCCTTACTGGTTTAATGACAACGATCTTTTGGATTTTAGGATATACGATGGTGTTCGCCTACATTGCTCCATTATTAAGTCATACTGCTGGTTTTTCTATAGAAATGACAAGTATCGCTTTATTTGTTTTAGGCACTTTTGCTTTTATTGGCTCACGTTTTGGAGGATATGCGGTAGACAGATGGGGACCTAATCGAACGATTTCATTAAGTTTATGTGTTCATATCATTTCTTTATTTGTACTAACATTTACACAGTATAGGGCAGTCGGTGTATTTGTCACACTAGCCTGTTGGGGAGTAGCAACTTGGACAACGACACCAGCAAAGCAGTTTTATCTGATTTCACTAAAACCACAATCTTCTGAAACAGTACTCAGTTTTAATACCGCTTTAATGAATGTTGGAATGATGCTAGGTTCTGCATTAGGAGGAATCATTATTCAGTATACAAATATAGTGAATTTAAGCTGGATTGGAGGATTATTCGGTATACTTGCACTTATTTTTATCCGATATTCTTTCTATTTAAATAGAAAGAATATGAAGAATCACCAATTTTAAGGATAAAAATACTCTCCAATACCAGCATTTCAAAAACTTGTTGAAGGTTTTGAAATGGGAAATCATCACCCACCTTTGCAGTTGTGAAGGGAGAGGAAATGTATATTAGAGCGAACGTAACGAATATCAAGTTCGCTGTGTATTTAACACCTTTTGTATTGAAGAAGAGATCAAGGAGACTTTCATTAGAGTATGACTAATGAATATAGGATTTGATAAATATTTTAGTTATTCCATTAAAGGGCGCGATTGTGGAAGATCACAGACATAAAATAATCAAACTTTTTTATAAAAGTTCTATACTAATTCACAAGAGAAGAATCCGTTTTAATCAATCTTTTTTCAAAACAGATTCCTTTTATTTAACGTAAAATACGAGTTTGAAAGGTAATTTTGATCAAACACTATTTTAAAGCCACACTAAGATGGAAAATTAGATTATTACATCAAATAATTAGTTATATAAATAATACAAACATTTCTCAATTTTTTACAAAATTTTCAGTTTTTTCTTGCGAAACCGCACCACTATAGCATTCTATAGAAATTTAATGTTAATTTAATTCTTTATATTCAGAATTTTCAACAAAGAGCATATAGACCTGTTGTTATTTTTTCCCTATAATCAATCTGTAGTTTCAATATTCAATTTTCTGTAAATTCGCGCGAACCAGGAATTGTTTTAAAATATCTTTTACTAGGTAAAATAAAAACTACAAAAAATAATTATCATTTTATGGAAATAAGGTGATCTTTTGTTTGTTTGCAAAGAACATGTATTAAAAGTGATTAAAAATCTAAATGTACCGCATATTTGTGAAACAGACAAAAATATAAAATGTAGGTATTGTGATCATGCTTCTCAATATGAATTGTATATATTTGATTTCAGGAATATCTCAAAAAAATTAAGAATGTTCAGTACCCAATAGGTTATGTTATTTTTCAAAAATACTATATAGATTATTAGTCTATGCAAATAATCTTTTGGTCTAGATTCTGAAAAGAATACATAATCAGATTATTTCGTCACTTATATTGCGATTTAGTAATGTTCACATTATAATTAAAGGGGAGAATAGTTAATATGGCATCTTATATCATTGGTAAATTAAACTTAAACGAGGAATTATTAAAGAAAGATTTAGCTACTATAGCGAATTTTCCAGTTATTCCAGAAGAGTATGATGAATTCAGTTCGGGTTATTGGATGAACAACTCTTTATGGAATGCTTCAAATGATAAAAATGATACAATGTATCGTGATTTTGATCATGCAGCACAACAAACAGAGTATGGTAAGCAGTTACCTTACATTAACTCACTTCTTGAAGAATACTTCACTTTTGATAATTTAAAAATGGTTCGTACACGTAATTTAGTGGATGCAATGGTTATCCCACATAGAGATTTCGTTGAATTCTCTCATAGTACAAAGCAACGTTTCCGTGTCTTCTTAGCTTTAGAAGATAATGAAAAGGCCTTCCATTCAGATGAAGAAGCAGTATTCCGTATCAGAAAAGGCGAAATTTGGTTCCTTGATGCAGCAATTGGACATGCAGCCGCTAATTTCTCTAAGGATAGCCGCGTTTTCCTTTGCTTGGACTATGTATTTGATTGTGATTTTGATCCATCTGATATCTTCAAAGATAAAAAGACATATAATCGTGATTTAGAAAGATTTATTGTTCAACGAGATAAATTAGATGAAACATTTGAAGAGGAGTTAATTACTTCACTTTCTAAAGTAATTTCAAGAATTAATTTTAGAGATGTTGTATTCTTCTTATCGAAAATTCATTTTGAAAAAGATATCCCTGTTGCAAAATGCTATGATTGGCTAGATCAAATTGCAGAAAGAAGCGGTGATCAGGCAATTATTCAGAAAGCAAAACATTTACGTGAGTATATTATTGAACATCGTAATTTAGGTGAGCGCTTCAGTATGGATAACTGGAAAGAAGAAGTTACTGTTTGATTTTAGAACAAGTAAAGTAAGTTCTTTACATAAACAACCGATTTTATTTTAATAAAATCGGTTGTTTTACTATTTGTAATGTAGGAAAGGAAAATGGTTCATATGGAGATTTTAATCGGTATATTGTTTAGTATTTTATGGGCATCAGGTGCTATCGCCACAAAAATTGGTCTTTTATCTTCATCCCCTTTAATGTTTGCAACAACAAGGTTAATTAGTGCCGGTCTTATCATGTTTATCTTTACATATTTTATCAAATCTAACAGATGGCCTAAAGGAGTAGAGTGGAAACAGTTAGTTGTACTAGGTATATTGAATACCACTTTGTATGTAGGTTGCTGTTTCTTGTCACTAAAGTTGGTATCATCTAGTTTATTTAACTTATTTATCACAGTAAACCCATTTGTTGTTGCTTTGTTGTCTTCTATGTTCTTAAGTAGAAAAGTAACAAAACAAGAATGGGCTGGTATGTGTATTGCCGCGTTTGGCTTATTTATTGCCGTATATCCGTATTTAAAGGATACGCAAGCCACTGTATCAGGCATCATTATTCTTGCAATTGGCATGTTGTCTATGGGAATTGGGAGTGTATGTTTCACAAAATACGATATGAAGATTGATCGTCTAGTCATTAATACTTGGCAAATCATCTTTGGTAGTTTATTTGCAGTTCCTTTAAGTTTCTTATTAGATACAAATCCATATATTAATTTAGACATGAATTTTGCTATTGGTCTATTTTGGCAGGTTGTTATGACTTCGATAGTATCCATGTTACTATGGTTTTATTTATTAAAAAAAGATCCAATAAAAGCAAACAACTATCTATTCTTAACACCGATTTTTGGTTATTTACTAGCTTGGTTAATACTTAAAGAAAGTATTACAATATACCATCTGTTTGGTGCAATTTTAGTAATTGGTGGTTTGTTAATCTCAGGAACCATGAATATTAAAGACTTACTACGGTCAAAAACAAGAAGTGAAAAACATAATTCTATTTAAAGTTGAAATATTTGACCGCTCAATTCAACTAAATATGTAGTGAATGCTCTTGGTAATTTCGACTGAAGTTATCTTGGGCATTTTTTTGAGTTTTCTTCCATTCTTTTTCAGAATGTATGTAAAAAAGCTACATACGTTATAAAAAAGGAGGGAACGGAATGAAAAGACTTTGGTTTGTCATTTTGTTTTTTATCACCATGCTTACAGGTTGTTCTGTAAAAGATGTAAATTGGTACCCGATATCACAAGAGGTCATGGCCACTACACCAAAAGAACTCCCATTTCCAATATCCTATCCTACTAAATTACCTTTCGAAGTAGATTCAATAACAGTTACAAATGAGAATGCAGAACATGTTACCGTTGTTTATTCAAGTGAAGACAATCAAAACTTAATTGTTGAAATAACAAGAGGAAAGGATGTTTTCCCACAAAAATCTTTACAAAAGATCAATACATTTGATAAAACTCGTCAAGCATTTAATCATCAAAAAAATGAATCACATTATATATACTGGAATGAAAATGACGTACATTATCAAATTTATTCATCTAACGAAAATAAGAAACAATTAACAAATGATGAACTTTGTACAGTTCAAAAGTCTTTTTCGGTGAAATAGGAGTTACGTTTTTTTCATCGAGTTTTTTTAGATAACGTCAAGTATTGATAGTATCTTTTTAAAGATATTTTTGTTTTAAAACCTATTTTATTTACCAATTCATCTTCATTTATTCCTTGCTTAATTAGACGAAGAATAAACGTATTCCTCATCTGTTGTGCAGAAATACGTCTACCTAATTCTGCTCGTTTCACTTCCAGTCGAATCATCTTTTGTATAGCAACCTCAGACAAAGCCTTTGGTGCATCATTTTCGTAAACCCATCGATATGTACCTCGATTAAAATCAAATGCCACAAATAGGGGATTATCTGTGTGCTGTCGAGGTCTTACAGGTTCAGGGATAGTCGAATAATATTTGTAAAGCTGTTGTGTATCTTCAGCTGTTAAGAAGATGGATCTAGTAACTCCGTTTTCTCCTGGAACAATTAAAGTGTTCCTAGCAAACTGTATATGGCTCATATTAAGCGATACAAGCTCTTGCAAAGACAAACCGTAGTTTACTATTAAATTAATTATACAAACGTTTCTATCCATAATTAGAGGACGATATTTAACTTGTCTCTCTGTTAACCCCTTAGTTGATAGAACAGTTTGTTTTAAAAGTGCCTCTTCCAATTCGGTAATAAAATCATTGTCATTTAGTGATTGATCCGGAATTAAAGAGAGATGAATATCATCTAATGGACTAACTATACCTAAAAACAT
>NZ_VLTE01000418.1:0-269 GCF_007558965.1 Bacillus sp. HY001
AATGTTTCACCTCTAAACACAGGATGGTTAATCAAATTGAATTTATTAAACTTGTTGCCACTACATTTTAATTTTTAGTCAAGTCATTACGGTCAACTACAATTGGAGGCTGTTCTAGCCATCCTTTTTCTCATATAATCTCTTACTTCTTTAGAGCAATTAATTTGACTAAACCCTAACTCAAGCACCATTTTCAACGTTGTTTTTTGAATATTTAAGTACACTCCACTAATTTCAGTTGTATTAATAGGTCTTCGTTTAGTTAACCA
>NZ_VLTE01000419.1:0-239 GCF_007558965.1 Bacillus sp. HY001
AAAGGCGGAGAAAACACCTTTACTTGGAAATACACAGCTCCTCATTCAACAAGTCAATGGCACTATTACATCACGAAAAAGGGATGGAATCCAAATAAACCTTTAACAAGAGCAGATTTTGAGCCAATTGGTACTGTAAAACACGATGGTTCTAAAGCATCTAATAATTTATCACATAAAATCAATGTACCAACTGATCGCAGTGGGTACCATGTTATTTTAGCTGTTTGGGATGTAGC
>NZ_VLTE01000051.1:0-59836 GCF_007558965.1 Bacillus sp. HY001
TCATGTTGCGGAGTAAAATACGACCATTCAGTTCAACCAGAAGGACAGTGGAGTTTAAAAATACGTGAGTGGCGTTGTGCTTCATGCAATAGCCATCATGATAGGGATGTAAATGCGTCGATAAATTTATCAAGATGGGTACAATAAATGCTTGATAATAGGAGGTAACGATACTGCCTCGTGTGGAGTGTTATACCCCTCGTCCCTTTGGGGCTGCGAGAACACGATGAAGCACTAACTTGTGTGGATTTGATTGAATTGTATAGATTTAGTTAAGTTTATCGTATCGGAGATGAAGAGCAAGTGCATGAGAAAATCGCAATCAAAACGATGACAGATTATCATTTGTATGATTTTATGCGTTGTCCGCATAAATTTTATTTTCGTCATATAAAAAGAAGAGAACCTTCTTCGTTTGAATGGCAACAAATCGCACAAATGATTGTGAATCGAATTATTAACGAATATTACACACTACCTGCGGGCCAACAAACGAAAATCGTACTTTTAATATTAATAGAAAAGTATTGGAAAAAAGTAAGGGTTAATATGTTTGCTTCAAAGACGGAGTATTATATTGTGTTAGCGAAGTTAACGGATCATTTATTACAGTTTGTTGAAAGAGATGATAGTCAAACACCGCCGTTATTTTTATATGAAAAATTTCAAACATATATGGAAGAGTTAGGTGTCCACATGTCATTGACATTAGAAGTTGGTGAGTGGAGTACTGAGTCGTTTGTAATTAAAAAGTATGTTGTCGATGCGGATGAGGAAATGCTTGTTCTTTGTCAAAAGTTAATGACAGTATTCAGTTATAAAGCTTTCGGCATTCTTCCCGGAAAAATTGAAGTTATTAATTTAATAGAAGGAACTAAGTACGAGTACGTTCCGAAACAGGAAGATATTATAACTGGAATGGCTGATTTATCTAGAATGAAAGCAATGTTGCAACAACCTGAGCATTATACAGAGCGTCATTTTCGTTCTGAGTGTATAAGTTGTGCATTTCGTAGCGAATGCCAAGGGGAAGAAGTAAAAAAAGAAGCGAAGCAGAAGAAAAATATCGTACATTAAAGGATGCAAATTTGCATCCTTTTTTGTTATTGACATGAAAAGCTTTTCATCATTTACCGTATATTTGTAGCAGATTTTAATAAAGTGAAACTTTAATCAGTGGGGGGGTTCTTCATCCCCCACTGATTATTAGTTGAACCAATCGGACTTTTATGGGCAGTTGATCCCCGCCTAACTTCTTTGCTTTCGCTGAATTTGGAGGTGGGGGTCTTACTGCCCATTAAAGCGGGATAAAGGGAGGAATAATCAATGAAAGATGAAACGAAAGTATTTCAATGGTTAAAAGAACAGAATGCTCCTTTTGGAATTCAACTGCAAATTTTACAAGCATTTCAATTGTATCAAGTCATTGTTGAAATGGATAAAAAGTTAATGATGTATGAGGAGAGAGAGTATAGGGAGAGAATGTAATCTCATCCCTGTAGTATTACTTTCAGGTGCTCTGTACACGCTAGGAATTCAAGTTCATTCTTTGTTTCAAAGTTATAAATCATATTATGTAGTAAAGGACTGTATTGATAAAAACTCGTAATGCGGTGAATGAGTAATGGGTCATCGTGTGAAATAAGCGTACTGTATTGTTCATATACTGATGTAGTAAATTCACGTCCGAAATCATAATATAGCCCAGCAAAATCAAAAGCAGGATCGCCAATTTGAGCATCACCAAAATCGATAATCCCTGAAATGTTTTTGTTCTGCTTATTAAATAAAATGTGATGATGTGTAAAATCAGCGTGAATAATTGTATTTTGAAAAGTGGTTGTATCGATAAAAGTAAAGAAATTTTCGAATAACCGATTTAAAGATGATTTCTGTAACGAAGTAAAACTATTAGTAACATACTGATTTAACTTAGTTTGTAGCTCTTTCCAGTAGGTAAGTGTTTTTTCAACAGGGAGTCCTAACTTTGTACCTTGTTTTAAAGGAATACTATGTAGGGTTGCAAGGAAGGTAGCTAATTGTGTAATAATAGTTTGTAGTTCTTTATCCTCAAGCTTGATTACTATGTCTGTTTTTAATGGTTCACCATGAATGAGTGTATAGTAGCTACAAAGTGGAACCGCATCAGTATCATTTCTATATAATAGGTGATACTGTGGAACCTCAATTTCATGTAGTGAACAAGAGAGAAGTGTGCATAGTTCTTTTTCTAACGGAATTCGCATTGCATATTCCTGTTTTCGAGGGAAACGAAACAGTAGTTCATCATTTACGATAACAGCTACATTATCCCACCCTTCTTCATTTTGTTTATAGGAATGTATAGAAAGATTAGGCAAAGCTTCTTTTATATATTGTTTGTAAGAGTCCATAATTGTTCCTCATTTCTAAGTTAAGTTATTCATAGTTTATGATATCAGAATTTTCTTTCTATATGTTAAAATATAACTATCATTATGAAGAGGGAGCAGGATTGTTATGAAGAAAAGAATACTAATTACTTCTTTATGTATCGCTTTTGGATTGTTTTGGTCATATAAAGAGGAGGTTTTTGCTAGCTATAAACCGATTGATCAGTACGGGTTAAACAAGGGATTACAGAACAAAAGTATAGAAACTTTAACTCATAATGAAATGAAAAAGGTAGGAGAACATTTTGTGACAGAGCAATTATCTGTGTTTGAGTTTAAAAATAAAGAAGATGTGAAACGAAAAGCTGAAGAAATATTTTTAAATAGAGGGTATGACCGATTAATAGAAAATTATTATCCAAATCGTTTTCGAGATTTAGAGTATAAATTTATAAACGAGGATATGCGTGAAGTGACGGATGAAAGTTTTCTCTATCAAACTGTAGCGTACGTTGCGGGTACTGAAAATGGTAAGAGAAGCGAAATGAAATTGAGTTATGAAATGAAAATTGTAAAGGTTAATAATATATTTAAGGTGCTAGAACAAAAGCAGTATGTACAATAAAGTGTTACAAATAGCCGATAAAAAAATCCCCCAGTTCTTTGAGGGATTTTAAAGGTTTTCATTTTGTTGACCAAGTTCTTTTTGCGCAATGTATAAATTTCCTTGTTCGACTTGTTTCTGAGTAAGAACAGAATCACCTGCATACCCTTTTTCTGTTTTTACAGTACTTTTCGTATGATTGGAATTTTGTTTCTTCATATAATATGTCACCTTTCCTTAAAAATAAACAAAAATGATAAGCACAAGTAGTACAGCAGCGAAAATGGTAATACCCATTAAAAAGGAAGTGTTTTTATTTTTAGGTGGCTTATGTACATCTTGTCGATATCCAGGTGAAATTTCAGGGGCGAATTCTTCATCGAATGATTGCTTTTTTTCTTTTTCGTCCATATGTATCCACCTTTCTTTTTCATTATGTTATACGTTCAAAGAAAAAATATGCATAAAGAAAACCGCCCCTCTATCGTGAGCGGCGGTTTTCTGTTGTATATTTCCTTTGAACTTGAAAGAGACGGACGAGAAGGAAGATAGCACCAAATGCTAGACCGATAATAAGACCGATCCAATATCCTTTTGCTGCCCAGTCAGTATACGTTGCTAATATGTAACCGAGAGGGAGACCTATTACCCAATAAGCGATTAATGTCATAATTAAGGAAACATTTACGTCTTTATAACCACGTAGTGCCCCTTGTACAGGCGTTGCAATTGCATCTGAAATTTGAAATAAAATCGCAAATATGAGAAATTCTTTTGCTAGATGATGTACTTGTATATCTGTCGTATAAATAGAAGCAATTTCATCATCAAAGAAGTAGAGAAGAATTGAGTATAATAGGGCAAATGCAAGTGCTAAGCCAATTCCAATAAATCCATATTGTTTTGCGTTATTATATCGCTTTGCTCCAACTTCGAATCCAACAGCGATGGTCATTGCCATTGCTAAACTTAAAGGAGTCATATATAACAAGGAAGCGAAGTTCATAGCTGCTTGATGCGCTGCGATTGTTGTCGTACTAAAATTACTCATCATAAGTGTCACTGCAGCGAAAATACTCGTTTCAAAAAAGATAGCAAATCCGATAGGGACGCCAAGTTTTAAGAACTCTTTCCAACTTGAAAGAGAAGGACGATATAATTGTTTAAAAATATGGAAAGATGCGAAAGGCTCTTTCGTACGAATAATAATAACGGTAATAATTAAAATGCACCAATAAGTTGCTGCAGATGCAATTGCTGCTCCGACACCACCGAGTTTTGGAAAACCAAAATGACCGAAAATTAATACATAATTCAATACTACGTTAATTGGTAATGATAGTAATGTAATGATCATTGTTGTGCGAGTTTTTCCTAATGCATCAATAAATCCGCGTAAAACAGTGTAAGTAAATAAAGGAATAATTCCAATTGCAATAATACTTAAAAATTGTGCAGCAATACGTTCCACAGGTTCTTCCAGGCGCATGCCGTTTAAAATAGGTGAAACAGCGAAGAAACCGATAAGGATGACCACGAAACTAGCACAAATTGCTAAATATACTGCTTGTATGATAACTTGGGGAACATCCTCTTTTTTCTTTGATCCAACGAGCTGTGCAACAATTGGAGTAGTAGCCATCAAAATGCCTGTTAATCCGGTACTAACGGGAAGCCATATACTCGTTCCGATAGCAACACCCGCTAAATCAAGAGGACTCGCGTGCCCTGACATTGTCGTATCAAAAAAACTCATTGCAAATAATGACATTTGTGTTACGAAAATCGGGAAAAATAGTAATACAAATTGCTTTAATTTTTGTGAAAATGAATTAGTTTCTTTCATAAAAGCCCCTTTCCGCATAAAAACAAACCCTCACTATCATACAATTTAATTAAAAAATAGAAAAGAAATACGCGCTTCGAACATATGGAAGCGATAAAAAAAGGATGCACTTTGAAAAGGGATAAGGTATTATGATAAGGTGTGAAAAAATTACATATTCGTTATTAAGGAGGCACTACTCGTGGCTGATTGGTTAATTGGAATAATCATGGGTGCTGTTGAAGGTTTAACAGAGTTTTTACCAGTTTCATCAACAGGACATATGATTTTAACAGGTCATTTACTTGGATTTGACGATGAGAGAGCGAAAGTTTTCGAAGTTGTTATTCAATTGGGATCGATTTTAGCAGTTGTTGTTATATTTTGGAAGCGTCTATGGTCTTTAGTAGGTATAGGGAAAGTAACAGAGGGACCATCGTTAAATTTATTACATATTATTATCGGGATGATTCCTGCCGGCATACTTGGCGTATTGTTCCATAGTGCGATTAAAGAAGTTTTATTTGGGCCAGGCCCAGTTGTCATCAGTTTAGTGGCTGGTGGTATTTTAATGATTGTTGCTGAGAAGTTTTCGAAACCAAGTACAGCAAGAACATTAGATGAAATCACATATAAGCAAGCATTTACAATTGGAATGTTCCAATGTTTAGCGCTTTGGCCAGGGTTTTCTCGTTCTGGTTCTACAATAAGTGGTGGTTTATTAGCTCGCGTGTCACATACAGCGGCGGCTGAATATACATTTATTTTAGCAGTACCAATGATGGTAGCTGCAAGTGGTTTAGATTTAATTAAAAGCTGGGATGTATTAAGTACGGCTGATATCCCATTATTTGCAACAGGATTTATTACAGCATTCATTGTTGCGATGCTTGCAATTGTTTCATTCTTAAAATTATTAGCTCGTGTAAAACTAACACCGTTCGCTTACTACCGTTTCATTTTAGCTGCGGTATTCTATTTCTTCTTCATTATGTAATAAAAAAACTGCCGAGTTCGGCAGTTTTTTATTTTACTACTTTTTCCATCATACTTTCCATTACATGTTCCCAAAGAGAAGTGTCATCCGCTAATGTAGCACGGAAGTTAGCGTACATTTCTTTTTGTTTTTCCTCGAATGTTGGATCTTCTTTTTCAGGCAATGTAGCGCGCATAGAAGTTACTAATTCTTGTACTTTTGGAGCGCGTGGTCCCCAAACGGCTTGTTCATTTCCATCTTTATCAATGAAAATAAAGATTGGAATGGCACGTGCTGTTCCATTTGTTAAATATTGATCCATTAATTCTAAGTTTTCATCGCGAATTAATAATCTCATATCAATATTTGCAACTTCAGAAATTCGTTTCATAACAGGTACGCATAAAAGAGCGTCACCACACCAATCAGCAGTTAATACGATAACACGCCAGCCATCATTTTGGCGTTCTTCTAATACAGGAAGTAATTCATTTGGAATTAAAAAGTTATTGTAAATGTGTAGTAGCTCGTATTGATTTACTTTCATTTCATTCACATATGTATCAAAGGACATACCTTTATCAGCCCATTGTTGTAAGTTCATAAGTAACACCTCTTTAGTATGATTTGTTTTCATTGTACCAATTTTTATATAGAAAAGCTTGTATTCTTACTCTTTCTTGTCGCTTAATAATGTATTTACTAGGAAAAAGAATAGTACGACACATAATTCAGCTATGTTGGACAGTTGTACGCTCTCTATCCAATCGTCGGCAGTATGAATGACGAACCAATCTAACGTAATTTCAATGATTGCAAAAAGGGTAATAGCCAGCCGATTGGGCATGTTTCTTGTCATTGGGTATAGCAACGCCTTGAGGAAACCGAATATAAAGAATGTAATACCGTCTAAGAAAGTGATTAATAAAAAAAATAGAAGTAAAGCAGTGCGTGATCTATACTCTATACCTGTCATATGAAAGATTCCTACATATACAAAGAAAATAAATGCAAAAATTATAATGAGAAATAGAATAACAAAACCAATAATCAAAGTCTTATCTTTTAGATTAAGATTAGAAAATTTGTCTTCTTCACTCACTATCTCATCTCCTTTTTTTGGAAATTTAATTTTATTGTATCATGAAATGTATATTAAAAAACTACGAATTATGGGAAAATAAGGTGACAAAAAGTAAGATTTCATGTAAAATTATTAATAAGGTTTTTATTTAATTAAATGAAATAAAAGGAGCTGTCAAAATTGTCTCAAAATCGAGAGCAATTAATGGAAGAACTATCGACAAATGTGTTTGCTATGTTTCGCACGTTGCGTAATGATATTGGAAAAATATTTGGTGGTTACATACCGTGGAATGAGTTCATCGTCCTTAGAATATTGAACCGTACGAATAAAGAAATGGTATCACGTGTAGCTAACGAATTAAATGTATCGAATAGTCATATTACAGCTGTTACAGAAAAATTAATTAATAAAGGCTTTGTAACCCGTTCACGTTCTACATCAGATCGCAGAGTTGTATATTTAGAGATTACAGAGCAAGGAAAAGATTTGGTTGCGAAAATGGAAGGGGAGAAAAAGAAATATTTACAAGAAAGATTCTCCGCCCTTTCAGAAGAAGAAATGAATATCATGATATCTATTTCTAAAAAACTTATTTAATTCGTTACAAATAAGAAAACGCTTACATTAAAAAGGAGAAGACCTTCCTTATATGAGGAAGGTCTTCTTTCGTATGTAAAAGATTATAAAAAAGAAAATATGTAACATACTACTAGTAAAGGAAGGGGGCAAAAATATGACAAATCGAAATGGTAGTAAAGGGAGCGGAAATCAAGGCTCACCGAAATCAGGTCAATTTCAGCAAGAGTTTAGCACTGAATTTGAGACTGGTAATGATAACAAAGGAAAAGAATATCGTTCGAAAAAAGGAAGTAAATCAAAAAAAGAGTGAATCATTTCACTCCTTTTTTGATTTAAGATGCTGCAGATTGATCCGTATTATATTTTTCTTCTGATTTTGCGACAATCATTGCGCAAATCGCATCGCCAGAAATATTTACAGCTGTTCGTGACATATCTAGAATACGGTCAATACCGATAATTAAGGCAATACCTTCTACTGGTAGATTTACTTGATTTAAAACCATCGTAAGCATTACAAGTCCAACGCCTGGTACACCAGCAGTACCGATACTAGCTAGTACAGCAGTTAATACGACGACAGCTAATTGGGATATAGTAAGCTCAACTCCATATACTTGAGCGATAAACACAGTTGCTACACCTTGCATAATGGCAGTACCATCCATATTGATAGTTGCACCTAGTGGTTGTACAAAAGAACTTATCGCTTTTGGAACACCAAGTTTTTCTTGTGCTGTTTTCATTGCAAATGGAAGAGATGCATTAGAGCTAGATGTACTAAATCCAATTGCCATTACTGGTCCGAAATGTTTAAAGAAACGGACAATGCTTTCTTTTGCTAATACCTTTAATAATCCACCATAGACGAAGACGCCGTGAATAATAAGTACTAGCATAACGACAATCATAGACTTGAACATCGCAGCGACGCCTGCAAGACCCATTTTACCAACGGATGAAGCGAGCAATCCAAATGTTCCGATTGGAGCTAATTTCATAACGAGATTAACAAGATACATCATTAATTCGTTGCCCTGTTCAAGTAATGAATGGATACCTTGAACTCGTTTTCCTAAAATAGCGATACCGAGTCCGATTAGTACGGCAAAAGCAATAATTTGTAACATGTTTCCATCAGCCATCGCTTTTGCTGGGTTATCTGGTACGATATTGAGTAGTGTATCGACGAAAGATGTTTCGGTTTTTGCACCTTCATATTTAAGCCCTTCGGTTTTAAAGTTACCACCAGATCCTGGTTGTATAATCAGTGCAAATGTAACTGCAATAGAAATGGCAACGGCTGTAGTGACAAGAAAGAATGAAATTGATTTTAAGCCGATTCTTCCAAGTTGTTTCGGGTCTCCAAGCCCAGCAGCCCCAAGCACGATAGAAATGAACACAACAGGAACAACTAGCATTTTAATGAGTCGAATAAACAATTGACCAAGTGGATTGAACACATATTGATTTAATGGTTCAAAAATGGATGGTGCAGCTAAATTTAAAGTGAGTCCGACAACTAAACCGAGAAATAATGCAATTAAAATTGCTTTTGTTTGTTTCAATATAACCCCCCCTTATTTTTGTGAAATTACTTTCTACATTAATTGTACCGAAAAACTACCTATTTTGACAATATTTTCTGAATATTTAGTATAAAAATATCTATTTAAATATAGATTGCTTTTGCTAGAGTAAGCAAAAAATCGGGAAATCTAGTTAGAAAACAAAATAGACCATCACATAGGATGGTCTAGGGAAGGGGACAATTTATGTCAATTTAATTAGGGATGGAAGTTGTTCAAGACACTGGGGAATGTCTTATAAATTAGGGAGGAACAACTTCGATACATATACTATAAAAGGTGGATGTGACCCCTATGTGAACATAGGGTGAAAGAGAGAGGGAGTTTTACATAAAGGATAAAGTAAACAAAAAAATAAGACCATCACAAATGATGGCCTAAGGAAGGGGACAATTTATGTCAATTTAATTAGGGATGGAAGTTGTTCAAGACACTGGGGAATGTCTTATAAATTAGGGAGGAACAACTTCGATACATATACTATAAAAGATGGATGTGACCGGGGTGTGAACATAGGGTGAAAGAGAGAGGGAGTTTTAAATAGAAGCTAGAGTAAACAAAAAATAAGACCATCACATAAGAGATGGTCAAGGAAGGGGACAATTTATGTCAACTTAATTAGGGATGGAAGCTATTCAAAGACACTGGGGAATGTCTTATAAATTAGGGAGGAACAGCTTCGATACATATACTATAAAAGATGGATGTGACCGGGGTGTGAACATAGAGTGAAAGAGAGAGGGAGTTTTACATAAAGGATAAAGACAAAAAAATAAGACCATCACATAAGAGATGGTCAAGGAAGGGGACAATTTATGTCAATTTAATTAGGGATGGAAGTTGTTCAAGACACTGGGGAATGTCTTATAAATTAGGGAGGAACAACTTCGATACATATACTATAAAAGATAGATGTGACCTTGGCGTGAACATAGAGTGAAAGGTATGAGGATTTGAGAAATGATACATATAACATGATTGTTGCGAGAGTTATAGAGTGAGAATAAATAGAATAGAAAGTGTCTCGTCATAAAATGAAATAAAAGTTGAAAACTATGAAAAAAAGGATTATGCTCAACTATATTATGAGAATATAAGGTTTATCCCGCTATGTAAGGTTTGTTATAAGCTTTTAGTTATGAGGAGAAAAAGGGAGTTAGTGAATATGGAAGTAACGAAAAGACAAGGGTTGTATAATCGTTTTATACGATTAAATCCACCACAAATATTAGCATTAGGTTTTTTCTGCTTAATTGTGGTTGGCGGTTTGTTATTAAAGTTACCATTCGCAACGAAAGTACATATTAGTTGGGTAGATGCTTTCTTTACGGCAACGTCAGCAGCAACTGTAACGGGATTGGGAGTAGTAGATACTGCAAGTACGTTTACGATGTTTGGCGAGATTGTTATTATGTTTTTAATTCAAACAGGCGGTTTAGGTCTTATGACAATTGCCATTTTAATTGTTTGGGTATTAGGTAAAAAAATCGGATTACGCCATCGATTATTAATTGGAGAGGCATTTAATCAGACAAATATAGGTGGTCTTGTAAAATTAGTAAAACGTGTCTTTATATTTTCAATTTGTATTGAGTTGATTGGAGTCATCTTTTTATCATTTCGCTTTATTCCAGAGTTTGGTTTTGGAAAAGGTGTATACTATAGCATTTTTCACGTGATTGCATCTTATAATAATGCTGGATTTGCTCTATGGCCGGATAACTTAACAAGGTATGTAGGAGATCCTATTATTAATATAGGGATTTGCTCTTTAATCGTAATAGGTGGTCTCGGTTTTACTGTATTAATTGATATATGGTATAGCCGTAGTTTTCGAAAACTATCGCTTCATTCCAAAATTATGATTGTTGGAACAGTAGCGTTAAATGTTATAGCGATGATTGTGATTTTTGTATTGGAATATAATAATGTGAAGACGTTAGGGAATTTACCTTTAAATGAAAAGTTATGGGCTTCTTTTTTCCAAGGTATTACTCCTCGTACTGCTGGATTTAATACAGTTGACTACGGGGGTATGGAAGAATCATCTATATTATTTACGATGGTTTTAATGTTTATTGGTGCAGGAAGTGTATCAACGGGTGGAGGGATTAAATTAACAACGTTTGTTATTTTAGTTACATCTGTCCTTTCTTTCTTTAGAAAGAAAGAGGAAATCGTATTATTTCAGCGCACAATAAAAATGTCGACAGTAACGAGAGCGTTAGCTATTGCTGTTGCCAGTCAAATCCTCATTTTTGCAGCTGTATTTGTATTAATGCTTACAGAAAACTTCAGCTTTATTCAGTTACTATTTGAAACAATTTCAGCGTTCGGTACAGTAGGGTTAACGATGGGGATTACTGCAAAGCTATCAGCGTTTGGAAAATGCATTATTATGTTTGTTATGTTTTGCGGATTAATTGGACCGTTAACACTTGTGTTTTCTTTAGCGCGACCAGCAAAACAAAAAATTAAATATCCATCGGAAGATGTATTTACAGGATAAGGTATCCCGCATAAGCGAGATACCTTTTTCATTTTAAAAAAGGGAGAACAATAATCCGACAAGTGCTACTCGGAATAAAATTGCAATGAGTGCTGCAATTCCGCCGACAATCGCAGCGATACCACCAGTTACAGTAGCTCCGCGATTATAAGCGTAAATCCCTAGTAATACAGAAACAAGACCAAATAATGTTGGGAAGGTAAAGAGTGATAAGATAGATAAAGCAAGAGCGATAAAGCCAGCAGTTGATCCAGCGGCTGACGATCTTACATCATCTTTATGATCTTTCTCATCGTAATCATAATCAATGCGCTGTGGTGCAACCTCAGCTGCATATTCTTCGTTATAGTCACTATAATCACTATCTATTCTATCTCTTTTTTTATACTCATCAAATTTCTCAGTCAAAGTCATAACTCCTTTCATAACAAGGTTCAATAGTAGTATGTTTCTCTTTTTCTTTTTTATCCCACTTTAATGGGCAGTAAGCCCCCCACCTCAAAATTCAGCGAAAGCAAAGAAGTTAGGTGGGGGTCGGGCTGCCCATTAAAGTCCGATTGGTGAGGGCTAATAATCAGTGGGGGATGAAGAAAACCCCCACTGATTAAAGTTTCACTTTATCCGAGTATGTACAGGAAGTAATATCCATTTAGAAGGAAGAAATTGTTTTTTTGAAATAGGAAAAGTTAGTATGACTTCCTCTATTTTGGAAAGTATAAAAAAGAATAAGAAGGAAAGGGTGCAATACATAATGGAACATCCAATTGAAAATTTAATGAAAACAGCAATGACAAATTTAAAAGAGATGGTAGATGTAAATACAATTGTCGGAAGCCCAGTTTCAACGGCTGATGGAAATGTAGTATTAACAGTATCTCAAGTGGCTTTTGGTTTTGGTGCCGGCGGAAGTGATTTTAAAGGTGATTTTATTTCTGAAAAACATAATAACGGACAAGGGCAACATAAAGAGAACAAGCAAAGTCATCCATTTGGAGGCGGAAGCGGGGCTGGGGTTTCTATTAGTCCAGTTGCTTTTTTAGTAGTTGGTGCTAACGGTGTGCAAGTATTGCACCTCAATAGTAGTACGCATTTAATTGAAAAGGCTTTAAATACTGTACCAAGCACTGTAGATAAATTTGTAAATGGTCGCCAAAAGTGAACTTGCATTTTTTAGGAATTATGATATATTAGAAAAAGTGCGCTTTAGGATGATCGGAATAATTGAACTGTAAATATATATGATGTGTGGAATAAGGGAGAGGAATTTATGATTAATATCAAAAACTTAGTAGTTGGCTTATGTATGTTAGTAAGCGGTTTTGTTGTATATGTAATAAAAGAAAAAGCTCCATTCTAAAACAGACAAACCGTTACCGTCTGTTTTTAATTTGTAAAAAATGTTGACAAGTTATTGTATTGGTGTTAAAATTTTAATTCGTGTCTCGGTTACAGCTAGTGTAAAGTAAATAAATCTTATAAATATAATACGAAAAGTTTGCGAAAGATCGGGTAGTCTTACCAACAACTTTTGTGAACAAACCCTATAAATTATAATTGTAGGCTTTATAGGTATACTAGTGAATCAAGGAGCGGTCATTGGAACCGTGATGATGAGAGAGAGGTAGGGCTTTCATCCAGTATATGTTACTTTCCCGTTAGGTGAATATAAAAAAGAGGACTCCTTTTCAAAAGGAGTCCTCTTTCTTTTTTAAGTGCGGCTCTCAACTTGCTGACAAATTTCATCTGTTGTTAAACCATGAGCTGTAATTACCGATCCCTTAATAGATGTATCTGCAATACCCATCATATTGGAATCTTGCCCAGTTACAACACAACAATCGCACCCTTGTGCATCATGTTCGGAGTGAAGGGTAACGACCTCATGTCCCTGTTGCTTAAGAGCTTGTTGAACATCTGTTAATGAGTTTTCAACGCCAATTCTAGCCATAATTCTCACCTCCTACCATCTAGTTGCTAGTATGCTCAAGTACATCGCATATATTTATGCAAAGACGGTAGGAAGCCTATATTTATTCTGTTATTGAAGGATAGCTTAATTAACGTATCACTTTATCCCGCTTTAATGGGCAGTAAGACCCCTACCTCAAAATTCAGCGAAAGCAAAGAAGTTAGGTGGGATCGGGTTGCCCATTAAAGTCCGATTGGTGAAGGCTGATTAAAGTTTCACTTTATTTAGTCGTTATATACACCAGTAAGCATTTGACTTACGAATTGATCGTTTAAAGTATCTTGGGCGGAAGAAGTATTTGAATGAATGTCGATTGAAGCAATAAAATTATTATGTTCTTTATTATTTGGTTCTACCTCTACATAATTATCGAATTTACAAAAACCTCTCGTATCCATTAGATCAAATAGTTGAAGCATTTCTACTACCTCTTGTCTCGTTCCTTTAATTTGTACACACGCCATATTGATTTCCTCCTTCATTTTGACAAATTGTTTTTTAAAAATAGGATTATGATTGCGAGATGAAAAATATGAATGTTATTTTTAGACAGCGTTATTTTTCTTATTTTCCCCCTTTTTCAGCAAAAGTCGTTGTATATTCCCGAATTTATAAAAACGGACGTCCGTTTATTGAATACAATAGATTCGTATCAATTGATGAAAATCCTTCTTTTAAACAAATATTTTTTTTAGTGGAATTTGGCGAAAAAAATTTTTTGACTTTTTGTAAACGTTAACAATGCTGTCAAATCAATATAATCAAAGATGTACGTACGATTAAAAATTATAAATTTTCTAAAAATTCACTTGATTTATTTAGAAAGGAGAGTAAACTAGGAAACAATAAAAAATTCATAGAACATAGGAGGCGCTTTCCAGTGAATGAGCAATGGATTTTCTTAAATGGAGAATTTGTTCCAAAAGACGAAGCAAAAGTTTCAGTATATGATCATGGTTATTTATATGGAGATGGAGTATTTGAAGGAATTAGAGTTTATAGCGGTAATGTTTTCCGTTTGAGAGAGCATCTTGTCCGGTTATATGAATCAGCAAAATCCATCATGTTAGAAATTCCATATTCTTTAGATGAAGTAACGAATATTGTTGTTGAGACGATTCGACAAAATAAATTATCTAATGGATACATTCGCCTTGTTGTATCGAGAGGTGCAGGAAATCTTGGATTAGATCCTGATTCTTGTAAGAAACCGAATGTAGTCGTAATTGCAGAACAACTATCTTTATTCCCACAAGAATATTATGAAAAAGGGATTCCGGTTGTAACAGTTGCAACGCGCCGAAACCGTCCAGATGTTTTGTCGCCTCAAGTAAAATCACTAAATTACTTAAACAATATTTTAGTTCGTATTGAAGCGAAATTAGCTGGAGTACAAGAAGCACTTATGTTAAATGATCAAGGATACGTAGCTGAAGGCTCAGGAGATAACGTGTTTATTGTAAAAGGAAATAAATTAATTACACCACCAAGTTCTGCTGGAGCGTTAGAAGGTATTACACGAAACGCTATTTTAGAAATCGGTGAAAAACTTGGATATGACGTTAGAGAAGAATTATTTACAAGACATGATGTATATGTAGCTGATGAAGTATTTTTAACAGGAACGGCTGCTGAAGTAATTGCTGTTACGACAGTAGATGGTAGAACGATTGGTTTAGGGCAAACAGGTCCACATACGAATCGTTTATTAGAAGAATTCCGAAAGTTAGTTATAGAAGATGGAGAGAAAATTTACGAAGAAAATAAAGTTGGATAACAACTTTTAATAACATAAGAAAGCGTTGAGAGGGAGGAGTAGTTGATTGTGAAGCCTCACAGAGAGTCGGTGGTTGCTGAAAACCGATGGTTCACGTCGACGAACATCGCCCTTGAGTGCTAAGCTGAAGCATTTGTCTAGGCTTAGACGGTAGCTCCGTTATTAGCTAGACTCATTAATGGGTCACTGAGGCAAGAGTATTCTTGCGAAGAAGGGTGGTACCGCGAAATCTTTCGTCCCTTCAGCACATAGCTGGAGTGTGGACGTAGGATTTTTTTTATTGATAAAAGTTTTCAAAAAGGGGGCTTATAAAAACAATGTCTTCAAAAACGGAAGAGAAACTGGCAACTGGTGCACAGCTATTGTTAGAAGCGCTAGAAAAGGAAGGAGTAGAAGTGATTTTCGGTTATCCTGGTGGTGCTGTTTTACCTCTTTATGATGCACTTTATGACTGTGAAATTCCGCATATTTTAACAAGGCATGAGCAAGGTGCTATTCACGCCGCTGAAGGGTATGCCAGAATTACTGGTAATCCAGGGGTTGTTATTGCAACGAGTGGACCAGGTGCTACAAATGTTATTACAGGTCTTGCAGATGCCATGATTGATTCGTTACCACTTGTTGTATTTACAGGGCAAGTAGCAACAACGTTAATTGGAAGTGATGCTTTCCAAGAAGCGGATATTATGGGGCTTACGATGCCGGTGACAAAGCATAACTATCAAGTGCGAAAAGCTTCAGATTTACCTCGAATTATTAAAGAAGCATTTCATATTGCTAGAACAGGAAGACCAGGCCCAGTCGTTATTGACCTTCCAAAAGATATGGTGGTAGAGCAAGGGGAACGATGTAATGACGTACAAATGGATTTACCAGGATACAACCCGAATTATGAACCGAATCTACTCCAAATAAACAAATTATTACAAGCAATTAGTGCTGCAAGTAAGCCGTTAATTTTAGCTGGAGCAGGTGTATTGCATGCGAAAGCATCAAAAGAGTTAACAAGTTTTGCTCGTAAATATGAAATCCCAGTTGTGCATACTTTACTTGGTCTTGGAGGCTTTCCGCCAGATGATGAACTTTTTCTGGGAATGGGAGGAATGCATGGTTCATACACAGCCAATATGGCGTTATATGAATGCGACTTACTTATTAATATAGGTGCAAGATTCGATGATCGGCTTACTGGAAATTTAGCTTATTTTGCTAAAGAGGCGACTGTTGCGCATATCGATATTGATCCAGCAGAAATCGGAAAAAATGTGCCGACTGAAATTCCTATTGTTGCAAGTGCTAAGCTAGCGTTGGAAGTATTACTTCAACCGGAAGGAAGGAAAGAAAATCATCATAATTGGCTTTCCTTATTAAAGAGTAGAAAAGAAAAATATCCACTATCTTATAAACGGAATTCGGAAAGTATTAAGCCTCAATACGCAATTGATATATTATATGAACTTACGAAAGGAGAAGCGATTGTAACAACAGATGTTGGTCAACATCAAATGTGGGCCGCACAATATTATCCGCTGAAAAACCCAGATAAATGGGTAACTTCTGGAGGATTAGGAACGATGGGCTTCGGATTTCCAGCAGCAATTGGGGCACAAATTGCAAAGCCTGATGAACTAGTTATTGCAATTGTCGGTGACGCTGGATTTCAAATGACGCTGCAAGAATTAAGTGTGTTAAAAGAACACTCCTTACCAGTTAAAGTGTTTATTTTAAATAATGAAGCTTTAGGAATGGTAAGACAATGGCAAGATGAATTTTATAACAAAAGATATTCGCACTCTTTACTATCGTGTCAACCAGATTTCGTCGCTCTTGCGAATGCGTATGGCATAAAAGGAGTTCGCATAGATGATCCACTTCTTGCAAAGAAGCAAATACAGCATGCGATTGAATTACAAGAACCGGTCGTAATTGATTGCCGTGTACTTCAATCAGAAAAGGTAATGCCGATGGTTGCGCCAGGGAAAGGTGTTCACCAAATGGAGGGAGTGGAAAAAAGGTGAAGAGAATTGTTACAGCGACAGTTCGAAATCAAAGTGGTGTGTTAAACCGAATTACAGGTGTTATGACACGAAGGCATTTTAATATTGAAAGTATTTCAGTAGGTCATACAGAATCATCGGACATATCACGGATGACGATTGTTGTACACGTGGAAAATGAACAGCAAGTTGAGCAGTTAATTAAACAACTTCATAAGCAAATTGATGTTCTGAAAGTATCAGATATTACGGAAGAAGCGATGATCGCAAGAGAACTTGCACTTATTAAAGTCGCAACATCAGTAGCAAGAGCAGAATTATATAGTTTAATTGAACCGTTTCGAGCCGCTGTAATAGATGTTGGGAAGGATTCCATAGTTGTGCAAGTAACCGGTACGCAGGAGAAAGTAGAAGCATTAATTGAATTACTTCGTCCATACGGTTTGAAAGAAATTGCTAGAACAGGTGTAACAGCATTTACGCGTAGTATGAAAAAACAAGATAAGCAAGTTATGTTAATTCAATAATCATTTAAATATAGGGGGAAATGAAAATGACAAAAGTTTATTATGAGAAAGATGTAACGGTAAATGTATTAAAAGAAAAGAAAGTAGCAATCATCGGATATGGCTCGCAAGGTCATGCGCATGCGCAAAATTTGCGTGATAACGGATTTGATGTAGTAGTAGGTTTAAGAAAAGGTAAGTCTTGGGATAAAGCGAAAGAAGATGGATTTTCTGTATATACAGTAGCAGAAGCAGCGGAGCAGGCTGATTTAGTAATGATTTTACTACCGGATGAACTGCAGCCAGAAGTATATGAAGCGGAAATTGCACCAAATTTACAGGCAGGAAATTCTCTCGTTTTTGCACACGGATTTAATGTTCACTTTGATCAAGTGAAACCACCAGCTAATGTAGATGTATTTCTAGTAGCGCCTAAAGGTCCAGGGCACCTTGTACGCCGTACGTTTGCTGAAGGCGGAGCTGTTCCTGCATTATTTGCCGTATACCAAGATGCGACAGGAGTTGCGACTGAAAAGGCACTTTCTTATGCTGATGGAATTGGAGCGACGAGAGCTGGCGTATTAGAAACGACGTTTAAAGAAGAAACAGAAACAGATTTATTTGGAGAGCAAGCTGTACTTTGTGGCGGAGTAACTGCGCTAGTAAAAGCTGGATTTGAAACGCTAGTTGATGCAGGATACCAGCCTGAACTTGCATATTTTGAATGTTTACATGAATTAAAACTAATCGTTGACCTTATGTATGAAGGTGGACTTGAAAATATGAGATATTCAGTTTCAGATACAGCGCAGTGGGGCGACTTCGTATCAGGACCACGCGTTGTAACGGAAGATACGAAGAAAGCGATGGGTGCAGTGCTAGCCGAAATTCAAGATGGTACATTTGCTAGAGGTTGGATTGCAGAGCATAAAGCAGGAAAACCAAATTTCCATGCGACAAATGAGAAAGAGAATGAACATGAAATCGAAGTAGTTGGACGTAAATTACGTGAAATGATGCCTTTCGTACAGCCACGAGTAAAGGCAGGGGTCAAATAATATGAAGCAGATTTTGTTCATGGATACGACGCTACGTGATGGCGAACAATCACCAGGAGTGAATTTAAATGAACAAGAGAAATTGCAAATTGCAAGGCAATTAGAGAGATTGGGTATTAATGTCATGGAGGCTGGCTTTGCAGCAGCTTCCGAAGGGGATTTTCAATCGGTAAAACGCATCGCAAATACGATTCAAAATGCTACAGTTATGAGTTTAGCTAGAGCGAAAGAAAGTGATATTCGAAGAGCATATGAAGCGGTGAAAGGTGCTGTATCTCCCCGTCTACACGTATTTTTAGCTACGAGTGATATTCATATGAAGTATAAACTTTGTATGTCAAAGGAAGATGTGTTAGATAGTATTCATCGCTCGGTTACACTTGGGAAATCGTTATTTCCGACAGTACAATTTTCTGCAGAAGATGCGACAAGAACAGCAAGAGATTTTTTAGCTGAAGCAGTAGAAGTTGCGATTCGTGCAGGAGCAAATGTAATTAATATTCCAGATACAGTTGGATATACGAATCCAGAAGAGTATTATTCTCTTTTTAAATACTTACAAGAATCCGTTCCTTCATATGAAAAAGCAATTTTCTCTTGTCATTGTCACGATGATCTTGGGATGGCTGTAGCCAATTCATTAGCTGCGGTTGAAGGTGGAGCATTGCAAGTAGAAGGAACAATTAATGGGATTGGAGAAAGAGCAGGGAATGCGGCGTTAGAAGAGGTCGCAGTTGCTCTTCATATTAGAAAAGATTTCTATAAAGCGGAGTCTTCTATGACGCTAAAAGAAATTAAAGCGACGAGTACATTAGTAAGTAGATTAACAGGTATGGTTGTACCGAAAAATAAAGCAATCGTTGGAGCAAATGCATTCGCTCATGAATCAGGAATTCATCAAGATGGTGTATTAAAAGAAGTGACAACGTATGAGATTATTGAACCAGAGCTAGTAGGCGAGTCTCAAAATCTATTTGTACTTGGAAAACATTCTGGACGTCACGCGTTTACAGAAAAAATGAAAGAGCTTGGCTATGAATTTACAAAGGAAGAACGAGATGCGGTGTTTGAAGCGTTTAAAAAATTAGCTGATCGTAAGAAGGAAATTACGGAGGAAGATTTACGTGCACTTATGCTTGGTGAAGCAGCATTTGCGGCTCAGCAATATACCATTACGCAACTGCAAGTACATTTCGTATCAAATAGTGCACAATGCGCGACAGTTGTGCTAAAAGATGAGGAAGGAAATGTATACGAAGATGCAGCTACTGGCTCTGGTAGTATTGAAGCGATTTATAATGCAATCCAAAGAATTCTAGGATTAGAATGTGAATTGGCGGATTATCGCATACAATCTATTACACAAGGTCAAGACGCACTAGCTCATGTTCATGTTGAATTAAAAGAAGGAACGCATCAAGTATCAGGTTTTGGTGTCGCGCAAGACGTATTGGAAGCGTCGGCGAGAGCATATGTCCATGCGGCGGGGAAATTAAAATCTTTTATCCAGCTTGTGAAATAAGTCGTTGATAGGTGAGAGAAGCTTTCCTCACCTATCAAATTAAAGTTCTGAAAATTCAGTTAAAAGGAGTGTTGAAATTGGAAAAACGTATCGTTTGTTTAGCTGGTGATGGTGTTGGCCCGGAAGTTATGGAAAGTGCGAAGGAAGTATTGCATATGGTAGAGAGATTATATGGGCATCGTTTTCATTTGCAAGATGAGTACTTTGGTGGGAGTGCTATCGATTTAATTGGGCAACCATTACCACAACGAACGCTTGCCGCCTGTTTAGCAAGTGATGCAGTTTTACTAGGAGCAGTTGGTGGACCAAGGTGGGATAGTGCGAAAGAAAGACCAGAGAAAGGATTATTAGCTTTAAGAAAAGGACTCGGCGTATTTGCGAATGTTCGCCCTGTAACGGTAGAAAGCGCAACGGCACATTTATCGCCATTAAAAAAGGCTGATGAAATTGATTTCGTTGTCGTTCGTGAATTAACAGGCGGAATTTATTTTTCTTATCCGAAAGAACGAACGGACGAAGTAGCAACAGATACACTTACGTATCATCGTCATGAAATTGAACGTATCGTTTCGTATGCTTTTCAATTAGCGAGCAAGCGGAAGAAGAAAGTAACATCAATTGATAAGGCGAATGTTTTAGAGTCTAGTAAACTATGGCGAACTGTGACAGAAGAAGTAGCAATTCGTTATCCAGGCGTTGAACTAGAACATATTTTAGTAGATGCCGCTGCGATGGAATTAATTCGAAATCCAGGACGGTTTGATGTAATTGTAACGGAAAATTTATTTGGAGATATTTTGAGTGACGAGGCTTCTGTATTAGCTGGATCATTAGGGATGCTTCCATCAGCAAGTCACGCGGAAAAGGGACCTTCATTATACGAGCCTATTCACGGATCAGCACCGGATATTGCTGGGAAAAATAAAGCGAATCCAATTGCAATGATGCGCTCTGTTGCAATGATGCTTGGGCAATCGTTCGGATTAACGAGAGAAGGGTATGCAATTGAAGAAGCAATTTCTGCAGTCCTTACATCAGGGAAATGTACAGCAGATATCGGGGGGACTGAAACGACAACTTCATTTACGAAGGCAGTTATGCAAGAAATGGAAGAGCAAGCGTTAGTAGGGAGAGGGAGATAATGGGGAAAAGGTTGCTAGATAAACTTTGGGAAAGACATATAGTTACGACAAACGAAAATGGGTTGGATTTATTATATATCGATCTTCATCTTGTTCACGAAGTAACGTCACCGCAAGCCTTTGAAGGCTTGCGGCTTACAAATCGAACGGTCCGTAGACCAGATTTAACATTCGCAACGATGGATCATAATATTCCAACGAAAGATGTTTGGAATATTACCGATCGCATTGCGAAGCAGCAATTAGATACACTTCGGGAAAATTGTAAACAATTTCAGGTACCGTTAGCGGATATTGGAGATGAAGAGCAAGGGATTGTTCATGTTATCGGACCAGAACTTGGGCTCACGCAGCCAGGAAAAACAATTGTTTGTGGTGATAGTCATACAGCAACACACGGTGCGTTTGGCGCGCTAGCATTTGGCATTGGCACGAGTGAAGTGGAACATGTATTGGCGACACAAACGTTATGGCAACGTAAACCGAAAGCGATGGGCATTGAGTTAAAAGGGAAATTACAGAAAGGTGTTTACGCAAAAGATATTATTTTGCATCTCCTTTCGAAGTACGGTGTAGCAGTTGGAACCGGATACGTAATGGAGTTTTACGGAGAGACAATTGGAGCTATGGAGATGGAAGAGAGAATGACACTTTGTAATATGGCAATTGAAGGAGGAGCGAAAGCTGGTATTATAGCACCAGATGAAAAAACATTTACTTATGTAAAAGGACGTCAATATGCACCGAAAGACTATGAAACTTTCGAGAAAAAATGTTCTGAACTGTATACAGATTCAGATGCGATTTATGATTTACATATTTCAATTGATGTGGCGGATTTAGCACCGTACGTTACGTGGGGAACAAACCCGAGTATGGGTGTTCGTATTGATGAAAAATTGCCAGAAAAGCATGATGCAAATGATGAAAGAGCATTTTCTTATATGGGATTAAGCCCAGGACAAAGTACGTATGACATTCCAGTTCAGCATGTTTTTATTGGATCTTGTACAAATTCCAGGCTCTCTGATTTAGAAATTGCTGCTTCTGTTGTGAAAGGGAGAAAGGTAAAGGAAGGTGTGCGAGCACTCGTTGTGCCTGGATCGAAAAGAGTAAGAGAAGCTGCGATGCAAAAAGGGCTACATCACATCTTTGAAGAAGCAGGATTTGAATGGAGAGAGCCTGGATGTTCAATGTGTCTTGGAATGAATCCAGATCAAGTACCTGAAGGAGAACATTGTGCTTCCACTTCAAACCGAAATTTTGAAGGAAGACAAGGAAAAGGAGCGCGAACACATTTGGTTAGCCCAGCAATGGCGGCAGCAGCTGCGTTATATGGTCATTTTGTTGATACTAGAAAGGAGAGTTATGATGGAGCCATTTCGTATTCATAAAGGTACTGCCGCAGTACTGATGAATGATAACATTGATACAGATCAAATTATTCCGAAGCAATATTTAAAGAGAATTGAAAGGACGGGATTTGGAAAATATTTATTCGATGAATGGCGTTATGATAATAACCGCCATGAAAACCCTAATTTTCCACTTAATGCACAAGATAGAAAAGGAGCAAGTATATTAATTACAGGTGATAATTTTGGTTGCGGTTCTTCAAGAGAACATGCTCCATGGGCGCTTGCTGATTATGGTTTCCGTGTTATTATCGCTGGCGGGTTTGCAGATATTTTTTATATGAATTGTATGAAAAATGGTATGTTACCAATTGTAATGGATAAAGAAATGCGAGAACAACTTGCTAAAACGGATGCGAGAGAACAAATAGAAGTAGATTTAGAGAATGAAGTCATCACAACGAGTACGCACAAGTTTCATTTTACAATCGAGAAAATGTGGAAAGAGAAATTATTAAATGGTCTAGATGAAATTAGTATTACAATGCAATATGAACAAAAAATTGTAGAATATGAAAGGGAAGTAGCTTTATATTAAGAAATAACGGAATGTTCGAAATGTATTTACATTCAGAATTAAGTATTATATACTATGTAAAAAATCAGAGGAGAAAGGGAGTAAGTATTATGAATATCGTGCAACCTATTGAAATGCTTACACAACTACATCATCATACATAAAGCCCTTGAACCTAGCGTGAAAACGTGTAGGCACAAGGGTTATTCCCGTTGTACCTACACTCTACTAAAGAGCCTTGTAGGTATTTTGTCTACAAGGCTCTTTTTATTTTCGGTTTAGGTGAATGAAATAGGCATACATTAGAAAGGGAAAGGTGTGAGAATTTAGATGACAAAATGGAAACGTGCAAATCCAAATGGAACGAGAGATTATTTATTCGAAGAATGTACGTTAATTGAAGAAGTGGAGCAAAAATTAAGACGTACTTTTTTAGAGCGAGGTTATGAGGAAATAAGGACACCAACAATAGAATTTTATGATGTGTTTGCCTTTCAAAATAGACCGATAGATGAAGAAAAGATGTATAAATTTTTTGATGAAAAGGGACGGATTATCGTCTTGCGTCCAGATATGACAATTCCTTTAGCGAGAGTGATGGGAACGCAGAGGTGGGATACGCCGCTAAAACTGACGTATGGCGGGAATGTATTTCGGGCGAATGAGTCTCTTACTGGTAAATATAATGAAATTATACAAAGTGGTATTGAAATTATTGGGATTGATAATGTAAGAGCTGAAATTGAATGTGTTATAAGCGTCATTCAATCACTTCAAAAGGTGAAGGTGCAATCTTTTACAATAGAGATTGGGCAAGTGCAGTTATATAAATGTATTGTCAAAAAGCTCTCCATTCATGAGGAAGAAGAGAGAGTACTTAGAACATATATTGAAAGTAAAAATTATGCTGCTCTATCAAATTTTATTAGAGAAAAGAAATTAGATCGATGTGATGAAACAGTAAGATTACTTGAGAAATTACCAAGGTTATTTGGGAATTTAGAAGTAATTGAGGAAGCGGAAAAACTCGCCTCAAGTAATGAAATGAAAATGGCCATCGCAAGAGTGAAAGAAATATATGTAGCCATTGAAAAACTAGGCTATGGATCTTACATATCAATTGATTTAGGTATGATCCAACATCTAGATTACTATACAGGAGTTATTTTCAAAGGGTATATATATGAAATTGGAGAAGAAATTGTTAGTGGTGGAAGATATGATGAGTTAATTGGAAATTTTGGAGAAATGCTGCCGGCTGTTGGACTCGCGGTGCAAGTCAATCAAATTGTGAAGGCGCTGCAAGAGCAGCAAGAAGCATATGAACGAAAGAGAATAGATATAATCATTCATTATGAGTTAAATAGATTAGCAGAAGCGGAAAGATTAAGAAGTTTACTTCAAAAGGACGGGAAAAAAGTAGAGCTATCCTTATTCTCTAATGTAAACGACACCTTTCAATTTGCAAGAAAAAATCAAATAGTAACGGTCGTTGAGGCGAAGAATGAATCATTAGTGGAATATGTATGGAAAGAGAAATGGGTAGTCCAGAAAGAAGGAGAGACCTCATGCGTAACATTCAAATTGCGTTAACGAAAGGGAGATTAGAAAAGCATGTGATTCCACTCTTTGAGCAGATTGGAATTGATTGTTCAGAGCTCAAAAATAAAGGGCGAAAGCTTGTCTTTCAAAGTAAGAATACAGATATCTCATTTATTTTAGTGAAAGCAGTAGATGTTGCTACTTATGTAGAACATGGAGTAGCGGATATTGGGGTCGTTGGAAAAGATATTTTAATGGAAAATGAGAAAGATATTTATGAAATGTTGGATTTAGGAGTAGGCGTGTGTAAGTTTTGTGTAGCTTCTATTCCTACTTATAATCCGAAGAGCTACCGGAAGAAACGTATTGCAACGAAATATCCCCATATTACTTCTAACTATTTTCATGATAAAGGAGAGGATGTAGAAATTATTAAAATAGAAGGTTCTGTAGAAATCGCTCCTATTCTTGGATTGGCAGATGCAATTGTTGATATTGTTGAAACAGGAACAACATTACAAGAAAATGGACTCATTGTATTTGAGGAAATGTATTCTATATCTGCTCGAATGATTGTAAATAAGGCTGCATTAAAAACTAAAAAAGACGAAATATTCAGTATTGTAAATATGATGGAGCAAGAAATTTTGTCAGGAAAATAGGGGGAATTGAAATGGAGATCGTTTGTGAAGACTTTCAAAAGGCGTTATCGAAAATAAAATTGCTACGAGAAAACGCTAATATAATAGAAGAAACTGTTCAAAGAAGTGTAAGAGAGATCGTTCAAAATGTAAGGGAGAATAGGGATGAGGCCCTATCTTTTTATACAAACAAGTTTGATGGTGTGGAGATGAAAGAGTTTCGTGTAAGTGAAGAAGAAATAGAACGAGCGAGTATGTTTGTAGAAAATTCATTTTTAGAAGCGTTACAAAAGGCGAAGAAAAACATTATATCGTATCACGAAAAGCAAAAAAGGCAATCTATATTCGATTGCGAGAATGAAGGCATCATTAGGGGACAAATCATTCGGCCATTAGAAAATGTAGGAGTATACGTGCCAGGCGGAACTGCTTCCTATCCTTCATCGGTATTAATGAATGTATTACCAGCGAAACTCGCTGGTGTGAAAAAGATTGTAATGGTAACACCGCCGAGAGAAGGAGGAATTGATCCACATATTTTAGTTGCTGCAAGTCTTGCAGGGGTAGATGAAATTTATATGATAGGTGGTGCGCAAGCAATTGCTGCCTTAGCATACGGGACGGAATCGATTCCGAAAGTGGATAAAATAGTTGGACCAGGAAATTTGTACGTCGCTCTAGCGAAACGAGAAGTATATGGAATAGTAAATATCGATATGATTGCTGGACCGTCAGAAATTGTAGTTATCGCTGATGAAACCGGCAATGCAAAATATATTGCTGCTGATTTACTATCACAGGCAGAGCATGACGAGAGAGCGACAGCAATTTGTATTACAACGAATATAGAGTTAGCAAAAGAAGTAGAAAAAGAGATAGAAAGACAGTTAGAAACATTACCAAGAAGCGAAATTGCACGTGAATCGATAAATAGAAATGGAGCCATTTGTATCGTTCCCTCTTTAGATGAGGCACTGCAATTATCGAATGAAATCGCCCCGGAACATTTAGAGTTACATATAAAAGAACCGATGAATGCACTAACTTACGTGAAACATGCAGGATCTATCTTTCTTGGACCATATGCGCCGGAACCACTTGGCGATTATGTAGCAGGACCGAATCACGTGTTACCGACAAGTGGAACGGCAAGGTTTTTCTCACCGTTATCAGTTGATGATTTCGTGAAAAAATCAAGCTTTTTGTCTTATACAGAGGAAGCGTTAAGAGATGTACAACATCACATTGTAGAACTTGCGAATAAAGAAGGGTTACATGCGCATGCGAGAGCAATTCAAATAAGATTTGAGGAGGAGGAAGAATAATGCGTGAGTCTAGTCAAATACGTGAGACGACAGAAACAAAAATAAAATTAAGTTTGCAGCTTGATGAAGGAAAGGATGTTTCTGTACAAACGGGAGTTGGATTTTTTGATCATATGCTAACTTTATTTGCAAGGCATGGAAGATTCGGTTTGCAAGTGGAGGCGGAAGGCGATGTGTTCGTTGATGCACATCATACAGTTGAAGATGTTGGAATTGTGCTCGGAAATTGTTTGAAAGAAGCATTGCAAAATAAAGAGGGGATTAACCGTTATGGCTCTGCTTATGTACCGATGGATGAATCTTTAGGTTTTGTCGCAATTGATATAAGCGGACGCTCGTATATTGTATTTCAAGGAGAATTAACAAATCCGAAGCTAGGGGATTTTGATACAGAACTAACAGAAGAATTCTTTAGAGCAGTTGCTCATGCTGCAAATATTACATTACATGCTCGCGTTTTATATGGAAGTAATACACATCACAAAGTTGAAGCATTATTTAAAGCATTTGGTCGAGCGCTTAGGGAAGCAGTTGATAAAAATACCAACATTACTGGTGTAAATTCAACGAAAGGGATGTTGTAATTGATTGCTATTATAGATTATGGAATGGGAAATATTCGTAGTGTAGAACAAGCATTAAAATATATTGGAGCAGAGTACATCGTAACGAGTGATAAAGAAGAAATTTTTAAAAGTGATGGAGTGATTTTACCAGGAGTAGGTGCATTTCCAAAAGCAATGGATGTATTGGAAGAAAAAGATTTAGTGTGTGTATTAAAAGAAGTCGGGCGTTCAGGAAAACCGCTTCTAGGCATTTGCTTAGGAATGCAGCTTTTATTTGAAAATAGTGAGGAACTACAAGACTGTAACGGATTAAGTTTATTGCCAGGTGTTATTCGAAAGCTAAAAGTTCCTTATAAAATTCCACATATGGGATGGAATGAGTTAAATAAAGAGGGAGAAATAGCGCTTTGGAATGGAGTAGAGGACGGTTCTTTCGTATATTATGTCCATTCTTATTATGCAGATTGTCCTAATGAAATTGTATATGGAATAAGTGAATATGGATTGAAAGTACCTGGTTTTGTAGCGAAAGGAAATATATACGGCGCACAGTTTCATCCTGAAAAAAGTGGAGACATTGGGATGCAAATGTTGAAAAATTTCAAAGGGGTGGTAGAAGTATGGAAATCTTCCCAGCTATCGATTTAAAAGAGGGACGATGCGTTAGACTGTATCAAGGAGAGTTTAGTAAAGAAACAGTAATGAATGAAGACCCGGTTGCGCAAGCGATTATATTCGAAAAATCAGGAGCGAAAACACTGCATATTGTTGATTTAGATGGTGCAATTGCAGGGGAGTCAGTAAATTTGCTCGTCATTGAAAGGATTTGCAAGGCAGTACGTATTCCAGTGCAAGTTGGAGGCGGAATTCGGTCACTTGTAGCGGTAGAAAAGTTATTGTCAGTAGGTGTAGATAAAGTAATTTTAGGAACAGCTGCTCTTTATGATAAGGCATTTTTAGAGGAAGCAGTTCGTCTATATAAAGAAAAAATCATTGTTGGAATTGATGCGAAAAATGGTTTCGTAGCAACGAGAGGCTGGCTCGATGTGTCTGACATTTCTTACATTGATTTAGCGAAGCAAATGGAGAATGTAGGTGTTCAAACGATTGTGTTTACAGACATTTCGAAAGACGGGACACTTGCAGGGCCGAATGTAGAGCAATTGGAGTTGCTACAAAAAAGTGTGGACATTCGTCTTATTGCTTCTGGAGGAGTGGCATCTATTCAAGATGTGAAAAAATTAAATGATATGAATATATACGGCGTCATAATTGGTAAGGCTCTTTACGAGAAAACGATTAATTTAGAAGAAGTGTTAGAGGTAACAAAGTTATGTTAGCGAAACGCATTATTCCATGTCTAGATGTGAAAGAAGGGCGAGTCGTAAAAGGTGTAAATTTTATAGGATTACAAGACGTCGGTGATCCTGTTGAAATAGCTGCTTTATACAATGATGCGGGAGCAGATGAAATTGTATTTTTAGATATTACGGCAACACATGAAGGACGAAAAACAATTATCGATGTTGTAGAACAAACAGCTTCGAAAGTATTTATTCCTCTTACAGTTGGCGGGGGGATTTCAAGTGTTAAAGATATGTACAATTTACTAAGAGCGGGAGCAGATAAAGTTTCAATTAACTCAGCGGCAGTGCGAAATCCAAAGCTAATCAAAGAAGGGGCAGAACACTTTGGTTCACAATGTATTGTCGTCGCAATTGATGCTAGAAAAATAGCGGAAGATAAGTGGAATGTATATGTGAACGGCGGAAGAGTTGATACGGGAATGGATGCAACCTGGTGGGCAAAGCGCGTTACCGAGCTAGGGGCAGGCGAAATTTTGTTAACGAGTATGGATGCAGATGGAACGAAAAATGGATATGACCTTCGTTTAACAGAAGAAATTTCAAAGAGCGTTTCCGTACCAGTCATCGCGTCAGGCGGGTGCGGTCATGTTGATCACATTATAGAAGTCTTTCAAAAGACAACAGTTGATGCAGCGTTAGCGGCATCAATCTTTCATTACGGTGAGGCGACAGTGCAGGACGTAAAGAGAAAATTAAGAAATGCAAACGTTGAGGTGCGGTTATGAAACCAAACTTTTCAAAAGGATTACTACCAGCAGTTGTAATGGAAGAAGGTACAAACGAGGTTTTAATGCTAGCTTATATGAATGAAGAAGCATATGAAAAAACGCTAGAAACGAAAAGAACTTGGTTTTATTCTCGTTCAAGAAGGGCGTTATGGAATAAAGGAGAAACATCAGGAAATGTCCAATATGTGCAATCTCTGTATTTAGATTGTGATCAAGATTCAATCGTTGTTGTCGTAAAACAAGTAGGACCTGCTTGTCATACGGGAGAGAAAACGTGTTTTCATTACAAAATTATATAGGGGGATACATATGGGAAACGCCTTTACATTACTATTTGAAACAATTGAAGAACGAAAGAGAAATCCAGTTCCTGAATCGTATACAAATTACTTGTTTTCAAAAGGAGAAGATAAAATTTTAAAGAAAATTGGTGAGGAATGCACGGAAGTAATTATCGCATCTAAAAATAATGATAAAGAAGAATTGGTGAAGGAAATGGTGGATGTATTGTATCACTGCTTCGTTTTATTAGCCGAAAAAAATATATCATTAGAAGATGTTATGGAGGAAGTGACAGAAAGAAATGGGAAGCTTTCGCGAGTAGGGGACAGAAGAGACATAGATACATTATAAGGGGGAATATAGATGAAGGTGGATTATCACATTCATTTAGAAGAAGGGCCATATTCAATAGGGTGGCTAGCTAAAATAAATGAATCATTGCAACAGTATGAACCGCTTAAAGAAGAAAAACATTCTATGGAATGGCTTGTGAAAACACAAGAACGCCTACAAAGACGTGTGAAAGAAGGGCCATTTACAATGAAATGGATTGATTTATATTTAGAAGAAGCTTTGCGAAAAGGTATAAAAGAAGTTGGTATTGTCGATCATTTATACCGTTTTTATGAAGCGAAAGAATACTATGAAAGATATGTCGATATTAGTGATTCTAAGCTTGGTCGTTTACAGAAGGAATGGCTAGATCAAGTAAGGGTAGCATCACTACATGATTTTACAAAGGCAATAGAAGAAGCGAAAGAACGTTGGAGTAAACGAGGCGTGACGCTTAAACTTGGAATTGAAGCGGATTATTTTATTGGTGGTGAACAAGAATTACAATCTTTACTAGCATTAGGAGACTTTGATTATGTAATTGGTTCTGTCCATTTTTTAAATGGCTGGGGATTTGATAATCCAGACACGAAAGAATATTTTAAGGAGCATAACTTATATGCTTTATATGATACGTTTTTCAAAACGGTTGAGTGTGCAGTTCGCTCTCAGTTATTTGATATAATAGCTCATCTTGATAACATAAAAGTATTTAATTATCGGTTAGATGAGAATGAACAACTTTCGTATTATAAGGACATTGCGCGTGCATTAGTAGAAACTAATACGGCAACGGAAATAAATGCAGGATTGTACTATCGCTATCCTGTGCGCGAAATGTGTCCGAGTCCACTATATTTACAAGTATTAGCTAAGCACGAGGTTCCGATTACTCTCTCCTCAGATGCGCATTATCCGCATGATTTAGGAAAATATGTGGAAGAGAATATAAAGACGTTACGTAATCATGATATTTCACACTTAGCTACCTTTACGAAACGAGTAAGAACGATGAGATTACTGGAAGAAGAAGTATCCATTTCAAAATGATCACGATTTTTTGATGAAAACTCTCCTTTTTGTTCAAAATAAGAAAGAATAAAAAGGAGGGTAAGAAATGGCGAAACAACAAAATAAACAAAATGTACAAAGTGCACAGCAACAAGCGTATACTTCTGAAACGAATGCTACATCTCAATCCGTTATTGAGGAACAAATTAGTGATACAGTTGCAGAAGGAACAATCGATGTGAAGCTTGGAAAAGAATCGCAAGAAAAAGCATAAGAAGAGGGGAGACTTGCATCTCCTCTTTTTTTATGGAAAAGTGTCGATTTTCAAAACTATAATCAAATTCCTTGGTTTTTATATGTGGATTTCTTACAATGAAAGATAAGAGGTATCTTATTTTCTATAGAAGAGGTGTTAGTAGTGGCGAAAATATTAGTAGCAGGAAAAATTCCAGCAATCGGATTAGAACTATTAAAGGATCATGATGTAGAAATGTACGATAAAGAGGCTTTAATTTCTTTAGATGAATTAACAGAGCGTGCAAAAGATAAAGATGCATTGTTAAGCCTACTTTCTACAAAAGTGACAAAAGAAGTGATCGATGCGGCACCTAATTTGAAAATTATTGCAAACTACGGTGCTGGTTACGATAATATTGATTACTCGTATGCCGGAGAAAAAGGGATTGCGGTAACGAATACACCGAAAGTATCAACTGAAGCGACAGCGGAATTAACATTTGCACTTCTTTTAGCAGCTGCACGTAGAATTCCGGAAGGTGATACGCTATGTCGTACAACTGGATTTAACGGATGGGCACCATTATTTTTCCTAGGTCGTGAAGTGCATGGGAAAACAATTGGAATTATTGGCCTTGGAGAAATAGGAAAAGCAGTTGCAAAGCGTGCGAAAGCGTTTGGAATGAATGTTTTATATACAGGGCCAAATCGAAAACCTGAAGCTGAAAGTGAACTGGAAGCAACATATGTAACATTGGAAGAATTATTACAAACAGCAGACTTTATTACAATTAACTGTGCGTATAATCCAAGATTGCATCATATGATTGATGAAGAACAGTTTAAAATGATGAAGAAAACAGCGTATATTGTAAATGCTTCACGTGGACCAATTATGCATGAAGCGGCACTTGCTCAAGCATTAAAAACGAATGAAATTGAAGGAGCGGCTCTTGACGTATTTGAATTTGAACCGAAAATTACTGAAGAGCTAAAAGGATTAAAGAATGTAGTACTTGCTCCTCACGTAGGAAATGCAACATTCGAAACGCGTGATGCGATGGCTGAAATGGCAGTAAGAAATATTTTAGCCGTATTAAAAGGTGAAGAGCCTGTAACACCTGTAAATCAAAAAGCAGTAGTTACAAAATAAAAAGAAACCTTCCGAAATCGGAAGGTTTCTTATTTTTCTTTATTTGCTCTTTTAGATGGTCTTTGTCTAAGAAATTGAGATAGCATATACAAAATATATAGTGGAATAGCAATGAATAAGAAAACAGAAAAGTTACCGATCCCTGTTTGGTACATTGTGATAATGCTTCCAACTAAAAATAGTGTAATAATGATGCTATATCGTGGAAGTGGTACATCTTTTAAACTTGGGATACGAATGCGGCTCACCATTAAAAATGCGAACGTTACAAAGACTGTAATAAGAACGATTTTTGGAATGATATGTGAAAATAATGTTAAGAAAGCAACAAGCCCTCCCGCTGCTGTAATCGGTACCCCAGTGAAATATTTCATTGAAGTAGAAGATGGTGTTACATTAAATCGTGCTAAACGATATGCTCCGAAAAGAGGGAATAGTCCCGCTATGTATAGTCCGATGATTCCGTAGTTGGAGAAAGATGTGTAATACATAAGAACAGCAGGTGCTGCACCAAATGTCACGACATCCGCAAGTGAGTCAAGCTCTTTTCCCATTTGTGAATCAACGCGTAATAAACGAGCAACACGCCCATCAAGACTATCTAACATCATCCCGATAAGTACTAAAATAGCAGCTGATTTATAATATCCTAAAGATGCATAGCCGATTGACAAGAATCCACTATATAAATTTCCGAGCGTAAATAAGTTTGGAATAGCTGCTCTATACAAAATCTGATCCCTTGCTTTCTGTAATAAATTCTTAATTAGTGTATGAAATTTTACTTATTTTATCATACCATAAATTTCTTCCTCATACGAAAGAAATTCCCAATTTGTGAAAGATTTCATAGAAGAATGATTTGAAAAATAAGTAAAAAAAGAAGCAACTTTTATAAAGTTGCTTCTAGTACTACTCAAATTTCGTTGTCATTGTTCCAGTTTTATAACGATTGTTAGGATCGAAACGTAATAAATCTCCATAAATGAGTTTATCGGAGAGTTTCAATTCAGTTTTTGCTTTTTCAATATTTGGTTGGCATAATGAAATGTCAGCTTCTTCACCTGTATTTCGTTTATAGCACATGTTTTTTGTATACACATACTCTTCCGAAACGAAGCTACCATCACGCATTACCATAAGTGGATCTTTTTCTTTAATAAATAAGTCAGTTCCAAATTCAACGGATTGATTTGTTTTAATACCAAGTAAATGAAGTAGCGTTGGTTTAATATCAATTTGACCAGATACTTTAGAAATGACTTTTCCTTCTTGACCAGGTACATGAATAATGAGAGGGACGCGTTGTAATTGCATAGAATCAAACGGTGTAATAGCGTCTTTCCCAAGGAACTGGGCCATAGCTGCATTATGGTTTTCTGAAATGCCGTAATGATCTCCATAAATGACAATAACAGAATTATCATACAGTCCTTCTTCTTTTAATTGTTTAATAAATAATTTAAGAGCTTCATCTGTGTAACGAACGGTTGGGAAATAGCGGTTTACAACACCACTTTCCGAATTAAACTCATCAACATATTGATCTTCGGGATTTAGAAGAAATGGAAAATGGTTTGTTAAAGTAATAAATTTTGTATAGAACGGTTGTGGTAAAGATTTTAGCTTTGGAATCGATTGTTCAAAGAACTCTTTATCTTTTAATCCCCAGCCAACAGACATTTGTTCTGTGCCTACGTAATCATTTAAATTAAAGTAACGATCATATCCAAGTGCAGGATACATTACATCACGATTCCAAAATGTTTTATCGTTTGAATGGAAGACAGCAGAAGAATATCCGTATTTTTTTAATTGCTCTGGTGTAGCTGTATATTCATTTGTTGCGTGAGTAAAGAATACAGAACCGCGGTCTAACGGATAAAGTGAATTTTCAACGATAAATTCAGCATCAGAAGTTTTACCTTGTCCCGTTTGATGATAGAAGTTATCGAAATAAAAACTATCTTTAATAAATTCATTTAAAAATGGAGTAATTTCTTTTCCATTTATTTTTTTATTAATAACAAAACTTTGTGTAGATTCCATGGAAATCAAAATAACATTTTTACCTTTTGCAGCTCCAAATAAGTTTTTATCAACTTGCTTATCTTTTGAGTCTGTATAGTTTTTAATTTCAGAGAACCCATCTCCACTTGCAAATACACGTTCAGCTGAAGATTTAGATTGAAGTGTAATATCAAATAGATGATATGTGTATAAACCTAAATTTTTCACGACTGTTTGACGATCAAATGAGCGTGAGAACATTTGTGGTTTATAAATAACGGAAACAACAATTTGTAGTGCTAATAAAGCTGTTACACCGGTAAAGAAAGTTCGCTTCTCAGAGCGTGAAAGCGGCGTCTTGTCACAAAATGCTGGGAATTTACGTGAAAGAAACATTAAAATAATCGCATCTGCAAATAAAAGTAATGTTTTGTACGTAAAGAGTTCTTTTATACTCGTCCCTAAATCAGCCATATTATTTGTTTGGAATAAAACTGGGAATGTAACGAAATCGTTATAAAACCCATAAAACATTGCATTTCCAAATAAAATAAAGGACAGTATAAAACTGATTCCAATTATAATGCGGTTTCGGTGTTTAGATGCAAATAAAGCAAAACCGAAAAATAAAAGTAATGCAGCTAGTGGATTAATAAAAAGCATAAATTCTTCAAAGAAATTATCGATTTTAATATCAAATGCTAGCTTGTACACAATATATGTTTTTATCCATAATAAAACGACTGCAACGAGTGCAAATCGCAGTTTTGGAAACAGACGTTGTAGCATAATATACTCCTCTCCTAAAAGCATGACCGTTCTTGTGAGCTGGTTTGATTAGCACCTCATTTTATATATACGAACAGTCCTTTATTATTATGTTTATTATACTATGAGTATCATTATACGAAAATAAAAGAGAGTTGTGGGCTTTTTTATAATAATTGAGTAGAAAAAGGGCAGTAGGAGACAATAAAACGGAGTTTCTATGTATGATTATTATCGTGTGCAGAAAGAATCGTGTAACAATACGGAGGTTATCATGCGAAAATTATTATATTGTATAGTATGCAGTAGTGTTATACTTTTTGCTTCACCAAGTGTGTCGGTAGCCCAATATGATGCACCTCTTATGGAAGATGCCCTTTATTCTGTTTTGTTTCCGAAAATAAATAAAGCCATTGAAAAACAATATGGGAGCTTAAAGCCTTATCAATGTCCTAAAATTATTAGTTTAAAAAAAGTATATAGCGGTACATATTTATTTCAAGCGGTTATTGAAGTGACGAAATATGAACAGGTTGGTGGGAAAATTGTTCCGCCATTTGAAAAAGTAACAATTACTTTTAATAATGAAGAAGGCGAATGGGAAGTGACAAAGATTTTAGTAAAGCGCTTACCAAATGATACGAAATTAAACTGTAAAAAAACAATATAAAAAATTGTTTGACAAATAAAATGGTCCTTTGGTATTGTTAATAGCAACAATTAGATGTTTGAAAATTAAATAGACTTACCTCATCTACTCTCAAAGGTAGAGGCCGCAATAGGAAAGAGTAAGCTATGGGAGATTTAATGGAATCTGTGATCATAGGTTGAAAGGGACTATTGCCGAAATATAAGAATAACCATCTTATTCATATATTGGGACTACATTGAATAAATGTAGTACTGTCATAAGATTTCTTTTATGGAGAGCTATTTGGAGATGTTGATGCGGTTTCTTATTTTGAGGAGATAACAACTCGTTTATTTTTTCAATATATATTTTTCCTAATAAGAAACGCGTGTGAACATTGTTCCGCGCGTTTTTTGTCTATCTAAAAGCGTGCTGCAATGAATAGAAGATTGGGGTTATGAGTTTTAGAGGAAATAAGGGAGGAATTCAAATGTATTTACACGGCACAAGCCGAATCAATGGGCAAGGACACTTAGAAATTGGAGGGTGCGATACGACGCAGCTAGCAAAACAATATGGAACACCACTTTATGTATACGATGAAGAGTCTATTCGAGGAAAGTGCCGCGCGTTTCATCGTGCTTTTAAAGAAAGTGGGTTCTCTTATCAAGTAGCATATGCAAGCAAGGCGTTCTTGTGCATGGAGATGTGCCGAGTAGCTCGTGAAGAGAATATGTCGTTAGATGTTGTTTCTGGAGGGGAATTATATACTGCGCTTCAAGCGGGATTCCCAGCATCGCGTATTCATTTTCACGGCAATAATAAAACAGAAGAAGAGATTGTGATGGCACTTCAGGCGAATATTGGTTGTTTTGTTGTCGATAATTTCTTAGAGTTAGAAATTTTGCATGATTTAGCAGTGCAACATGGGAAATTTGTGAACATATTAATCCGTGTAACGCCTGGAGTAGAGGCGCACACACATGAATATATTACAACAGGTCAAGATGATTCGAAATTTGGGTTTGGAGTTTCAAATGGTCAAGCGATGCAAGCAATTGAGCTTGCTTTACAAAAATCAAATTATGATGTGTTAGGAATTCATTCACATATCGGATCGCAAATATTTGAAACGGCTGGATTTGTTCGAGCGATTGAAGTTCTTCATCAATTTTTAGAAGAAGTGAGAGAGAGAGCGAACTATGTAGTAAAAGTATTAAATGTGGGCGGAGGATTCGGAATACGCTACACAGAGTCAGATACACCATTAACTCTTGAGACATATGTGCGAGCTGTAACAAGTGCAGTGAGGGAACAGTTTACAGTATGTAATTATCCCTTGCCGGAAATATGGATTGAACCAGGCCGTAGTATTGTAGGTGATGCTGGAACGACAATTTATACAGTTGGATCTGTGAAAGATATTCCTGGTATTCGGAAATATGTATCAGTGGATGGTGGAATGACTGATAATTTAAGACCTGCTTTATATAACGCTCGTTATGAAGCGATGTTAGCGAATCGAGGAAATGATGAGAATGAGGAAGTCGTTTCGATTGCTGGGAAGTGTTGTGAGAGTGGAGATATGTTAATTTGGGATATTACTCTACCGAAAGTTGCTTCTGCCGATTTATTAGCAATTTCTTGTACAGGGGCATATGGGTACTCGATGGCAAATAATTATAATCGGATTCGTAGGCCAGCTGTTGTCTTCGCGAAAGGCGGTACATCACAAATTGTTGTAGAGCGCGAAACATATGAAAATATTATTGGGAACGATCGCATACGTATTAAAGAACTTGTGTAAATGGGAAAAAGGAGTTGTTCGAATGGGCAATTCCTTTTTTATAAAAATAAAATAAATAAAATATATCGGAAAACTAGGATTGAAAAAAATCAGAATTGTGATAAAATACAAATACAAAGCTTATCAAGAGAAGCGGAGGGAACTGGCCCGAAGAAGCTCGGCAACCTGCTTATAGAAAGCAAGGTGCTAAATCCAGCAAAATGGAATCCATTTTGAAAGATAAGGTAAAATATATTACCGAACAGTCTTTTCGAAATGGGAAAGATTTTTTTTATGAATAAAAAGGGGGGCTGTTCGCGTGAGTGTACGGGAACATTTTGAGGAAGTGTCTGAGAAAATTGAAGCGATGCTTGCTGATATGAAATATGGTTCAATTACAATTGTTGTGCAAGATGGAAAAGTCATTCAATTAGAGAAAAGTGAAAAGGTACGTTTAAAGTAAAAAGCGCTGACTAGAAAAACTAGAGGCGGTTTTAACCTATTTTGATTAGGTTAAAACCGCCTTTTTGCTTTTACAGGGGGAAAAAACATGTTGACGTATGAAACGTGGGAAGAAAATAATGTTTCATTTTCAGAAGAAGATGAAACAAAAGGCGCGCTATCTGTTTTAAGTTGGGCTTATAAAGAATATGAAAGTGAAATTGTATACGCATGTAGCTTTGGGGTAGAAGGAATGGTATTACTGCACCTTATAAACCAAGTAAATCCATCTGCTAAAGTTGTATTTTTAGATACAAATGTTCATTTTCGCGAAACGTATGAATTAATTCAAAAAGTGCGGGAACGATTTCCTTTATTAAATATTATAGAAAAACAGCCGGAACTTACACTTGATGAACAAGCGAAGTTGCATGGTGAGAAATTATGGGAAAGTAATCCGAACCTTTGTTGTAAAATCAGGAAAATTTTACCGTTAGAAAAATCATTAGCAGCGGAAAAAGCATGGATATCGGGCTTAAGGAGGGAACAATCAGAAACACGTAAGCATACAAAGTTTATAAATCAAGATCATCGTTTTCAATCGATTAAAGTTTGTCCACTCATTCATTGGACGTGGAAAGAAGTATGGCGATATGTATACAAACATAGTTTGCCGTATAACCCGCTGCATGATATTGGATATCCAAGTATTGGGTGCGAGAAGTGTACGTTACCTGTAGGAGAGGGTGGCGATTCGAGGGATGGTAGATGGGCCGGGAAAGTGAAAACAGAATGTGGTCTTCATTACCAATAAGATGAATTTGAAAATAAAGCTAAGAGAGGGTATAGAAAATGAGTACAAGAAACGAATTAGTAAACCTTATAGACGAGACATACGACGTATCACAAATCGAAAAAGAAATTGGGCTAGACAACATTGCGTTAAGTGATTTAGAGCTATTAGCGACAGGGGGATATAGCCCGCTCACTGGTTTTTTAGGAAAGAAGGACTATGATTCGGTTGTAGAAACGCTTCGCTTAGCAAACGGAAGCGTATGGAGTATACCAATTACATTACCGGTAACGGAAGAAGTGGCAGAAAGCCTAAAGGCTGGAGAAGAAGTAAAGCTTGTTAATAGCGGAAATGTATATGGTGTCATTCAAATAGAAGATATTTTTGTACCTGATAAAGAGAAAGAAGCATTACTTGTATATAAAACGACTGATGAGGCTCATCCAGGAGTGAAAAAATTATATGAACGACCGAACGTTTATGTCGGTGGAGCGATTATTCTTACGAAACGATTTGAAAATAATCAGTTTCCTTCTTATCATTTAGATCCAATTGAAACGAGAGAAGAATTTAAAAAACGTGGTTGGAAAACAGTAGTCGGATTTCAAACGAGAAATCCGGTACATCGTGCTCATGAGTATATTCAAAAATCTGCTCTTGAAATTGTAGACGGTCTCTTTTTGAATCCACTCGTTGGGGAAACGAAGTCGGACGATATTCCTGCTGATGTAAGGATGGAAAGTTATGAAGTATTACTTCATAACTATTATCCGAAAAATCGTGTCTTTTTAGGTGTATTTCCTGCAGCAATGCGTTACGCAGGGCCGAGGGAAGCGATATTTCATGCATTAGTTAGAAAGAATTTTGGATGTACTCACTTTATCGTAGGGCGCGACCACGCTGGGGTAGGAGATTATTACGGTACTTATGAAGCGCAAGAAATCTTTACAAACTTTACAGTGGAAGAGTTAGGGATTACACCGCTATTTTTTGAACATAGTTTTTACTGCACGAAATGTGAAGCGATGGCTTCCACGAAAACATGTCCGCACGGAAAAGAGGATCATGTCATTTTATCAGGTACAAAAGTAAGAGAACTATTAAGAAACGGTGAGGTTCCGCCGAGTACATTTAGTCGTAAAGAAGTAGTGGAAGTGCTAATTAAAGGTTTGAAAAAAGAAGTAGTAACAGAATAGGGAGAGAATGAGATGGATACAAATATTACTTGGCATACAGCATCTGTTTCAAAAGATGAGAGAAGAGTAAAAAATGGGCATCATAGTTTTGTAGTTTGGTTTACTGGTCTATCAGCTTCAGGTAAATCTACGGTGGCGAACGCGGTTGCTCGTAAACTATTTGAAAAGAATATTGGAAACTATGTACTAGATGGTGATAATATACGCCACGGTTTAAATAAAGACTTAGGTTTTTCTGAAAGTGATCGTATGGAAAATATAAGACGGATTGGCGAAGTGGCGAAGCTATTTGTAGATCAAGGTACTGTTGTTCTTACAGCGTTTATTTCACCATTTCGAATAGACCGAAAACAAGTTAGGGATTTATTAGCGGTAGATGAGTTTATAGAAGTGTTTGTAAAGTGTCCAATTGAAGAGTGTGAGAAGCGTGATCCGAAAGGGCTTTATAAAAAAGCAAGACAAGGCGATATTAAAGAGTTTACTGGTGTTGATTCGCCGTATGAGGAACCAGAACAAGCAGAATTAATTGTAGAAACGCACAAGTATTCTATTGAAGAATGTGCAGAGCAAATTGTGAAGTACTTACAAGAGCGTAGTTTTATATAGGGGGATTAAAAAATGAGTTATGAAAAAGTATGGGCTAACAATGAAAAATTAAATCAGACTGAGAAAAATAAATTAAAAAAAGATGGATTGGAAATCTTTAATGATATTCCTTACTATGCAGAGAATGGCTTCGAATCTATTCCGAAAGAAGAGTGGGACGCATTCAAATGGGCAGGTTTGTATTTACAAAGACCGAAAGAAGCTGGTTATTTTATGATGCGTGTAAATATTCCTTCAGGGATTATTACGAATGCGCAGGCAGAAGTGCTTGCTTCTATCGCTGAGGATTATGGGCGTGACGTAATAGATATTACAACAAGACAGGCGATTCAGTTTCATTGGTTAGAAATCCATCAAATGCCAGATATTTTTAAAAGATTAGCAAGGGTTGGGTTATCTTCAGCTGGGGCTTGTGGTGATATAACGCGTAATATTACAGGGAATCCACTTGCTGGCATTGATGCAAATGAACTGTTTGATACAACTGGTATTGTGAAAGAGGTATACGACTATTTCCAACATAATGAGGAGTTTTCTAACTTGCCACGTAAATTTAAAATGTCTATTAGTTCTAACATTTATAATTCAGCGAACGCAGAGATTAACTGTGTGGCATTTACACCTGCTACGAAAGAAATAGATGGTGAGAAAAAAGTTGGTTTTCATATAAAAATAGGCGGTGGATTATCAGCTCGTCCATATTTAGCTGATGAATTAGATGTATTTGTTTTACCAGAAGAAGTGAAGGCGGTAGCGATTGCGATTGCTACGATATTCCGTGATTTTGGATACCGTGAAAAACGTCATTTAGCTCGTTTGAAATTTCTTGTTGCAGACTGGGGAGCAGAGAAATTTAAAGAGAAACTAATAGAGTATACAGGACCATTGCAAAGTAAAGGGGAAAGTGCTCTAAAAGGCTGGAATGCGGGATACTTTTATGGAGTTCAAGATCAAAAACAAGATGGCCTTAAATATGTAGGTTTTAATGTACCAGTAGGACGTCTACATGCAGAAGAAATGTTTGAAATTGCGAGAATTGCTAAGCAGTATGGAAATGGACAAATTCGCACATGTAACTCGCAAAACTTTATTATTCCGAATGTTCCGCCAGAAAATGTAACGGGTTTATTAAATGAACCATTGTTTGAAGCAATATCAGCAAGTCCGAAATCGTTTATTGGTCATGCGGTTTCTTGTACTGGTATTGAATATTGCAATCTTGCATTAGTAGAAACGAAAGAAAGATTACGCAAAATCGCCGAATACTTAGATACACAAATTGCACTCGATGTTCCGGTTCGTATTCATATGGTAGGATGCCCGAATTCATGTGGTCAACGTCAAATTGCTGACATTGGATTACAAGGGGTGAAAATGAAAACGAAGGAAAAAGGGATTGTTGAAGCATTTGAAATATACGTAGGTGGAACGTTGTTAGATGGCGGTGCTTACAATCAAAAGTTAAAAGGGAAAATAGATGGCGAGGATCTACCTGATGTACTTGCATCATTTATAAGTTATTTCAAAGAGAATAAATTACCAGCTGAAACGTTTTATGATTTTGTTGGTCGTATCGGTGTAGACACACTACAAATAGCGTTAAATACCGTGTTAGAAGAAGTACTAGCGTCTTAGGAGGGACAATATGGATTTATATCGATTTGAAGCCGTGTTAGTGAATAGTATTGTTCCGATTGTTGTCGTTGCTCAAAGTGAAGAACAGGCATTTAAGCTCGCGGAGATGGAGCTTGAAAAGCATTTTTTACCGCTGCCAGAAGTAAAGGAAATTTCTCTATTTGAAAAAAAGAAGATTCGAAAAGGTGCGGCATTTGTTATTCATGAGTAGAGAACAGGTAATAGGAGATGATGAAAACTTCCATTCGTATATAAGGATGGAAGTTTCACTTTAATAGTAGAAATGAGGAGAGATGATGGGGAAGGTTTATATCGTTGGAGCAGGTCCTGGTGATCCAGATTTAATTACTGTGAAAGGATTGAAATGTATTGAGAAAGCAGACGTTATTTTATACGACCGTCTCGTAAATAAAGAGTTGCTTTCATACGCAAAGCCTGAAGCGGATTTAATTTATTGCGGAAAACTGCCAAATTATCACACGATGAAGCAAGAGACAATTAATACGTTTCTTATTGAATACGCGAAAAAAGGAAAAGTTGTAACGAGGCTAAAGGGCGGGGATCCATTTGTATTTGGTAGAGGGGGAGAAGAAGCTGAAGCATTAGCGAAGCAAGGTGTACCGTTTGAAATTGTTCCGGGTATTTCAGCTGGAATAGCTGCTCCTGCTTATGCTGGTATTCCAGTGACGCATCGTGATGCGAGTGCAAGTTTTGCTATTGTGACGGGGCATAGGAAAGAAGATGCTGAAGAGGAAGTGAAGTGGGAACATTTAGCGAAAGGTGTAGAGACGTTAGCCGTATATATGGGGGTTAGTAATTTGCCCTACATATGTGAACAACTGGTGAAACATGGAAAAGATACAAGTACGCCTGCTGCTATTATTGAGAGGGGAACGACTTCTATGCAGCGCACAGTTGTCGGGACGCTAGGAACAATTGTAGATGTCGCGAAAAAAGAACAAATTCAAAATCCGAGCATGATTGTAATTGGAGAAGTGGTCCGTTTTAGAGAAAAAATCCATTGGTTTGAGAAGCAGACTGAAAGTACGTATCAAGTAAGCGGAGTGTTATAAAATGAAAGCCATCTTATATATATGTCATGGAAGTCGTTTGAAAGCAGCTAAAGAAGAAGCGGTTGCATTTATTACGTCATGTATGAATCGTGTAGAGGCAAGTATTCAAGAAGTTTGTTTTTTAGAGTTAGCGAGTCCAACTATTGATGAAGGGTTCCGTACATGTGTGAACCGTGGTGCTACAGAGATTATTGTTATTCCGGTTTTTCTATTAGCGGCAGGTCACGTGAAAAAAGATATCCCGTTTGAATTAGAAAAGTTAAATAATCAATTTTCAAGTGTTAAAGTGACCTATGGTAATCCGTTTGGTGTATCAGAAACACTCGTTAAATCAGTGTATAACGGAAGTGGGATCGAACAGGAAGAGACGAATGAAGTGACGTTACTTCTCGTTGCAAGAGGGAGTAGCGATCCTGAAGTATTAAAGGATATAAACTGGATCGCTTCTTTATTTCAAACGGAAGAGAAAATTAAAAAAGTAGAGGTTTGCTATTTAGCAGCTGCCGAGCCGAAATTTGAGGAGAAGTTAAAGGAAGTTGTAGAACGAAAAGAAAAGAACATTGTTGTGCTGCCTTACTTGTTATTTACCGGTTTACTTATGAAACATATTGAAAAAGAAGTGCGCCAATATGAGTCGGATGAGATAAAAATAAGTCCGTATTTAGGAAAGAATGAAGCGTTTCAATATATGTTAATTCAGAAAACGAAGAAATTATTGAAGGGAGATCAATATGTATCCACTTACAGTGCGAGTTGAGAAGAAACGTGTTGTTGTCATTGGAGGAGGAAAAGTCGCGGGATTCAAAATTATTCCTTTATTAAAACAAGGTGCGGATATAATTGTGATAAGTCCTGAATTGGATGCGAATTTAGTGAAACTTGTGGAAGAAAAGCAAATTCGTTGGTATCAAAGGGAGTATGAAAAAAGTGATATTCAAGGTGCTTTTTTAGTTGTTGCAGCGAGTGGTGATGCTGTATTAAATGAACAAGTTGCTGAAGATAGTGCAGAGAATCAATTAGTAAATGTTATTACGAACCCGGAAAGTGGGAATGTTCATTTTCCGGCGGCGATTCATCGTGGATTACTGAATGTGGCTGTTTCTACTGGAGGAGCGAGTCCGAAACTTGCAAAAAAAATTCGTGATGATATCGCAAATAAATATGATGAGGCGTATGAATCATATCTTGATTTTTTATACGAAGTTAGAATTAAAGTGAAAGAATTACAAATAGAGAAACAGCAGAGAAATATATTGTTGCAAGAAGTATTAAAGTCGGTATATGTTCAAAATGAACAAAAAAGAGAATTGTTTTTACAAGAATTAGAGAGAAGAGTTCATATAGGATAATGAAGAAATTGTACTTTACAACTATAAAAATATAATTTATAATCACAAGTAACTTCAATAGATAAAATCGATGAGCAAGAAGAGTACGTATATTTGATACGATCAGAGAGCTGGGGTAAGGTGTGAGCCCGGTACGATAAAATATACAGAATGGGCTTGCGAGAGGTATGTTGAACATTGTAGTAGGCAACCCGGGTTCCGCCGTTAAAAGGATAGAGTATCGGAATGTTTCCTGTACTTGAACAAGTGGGATTTATCAATCCAATTGAGGTGGTACCACGGTATTTACATTACATATATCGTCCTCTACATGCATATTTGCGTGTAGGGGACTTTTTTATTTTCTAAAGGAGGTGTGCGAGTATGAAATGAAAGTGTATAATTGATAAAAGTTTAAATATTCAGAAAAGGAGAAATTATGATGAAAGAAACACAGCAATGGACGTCGAAAATAGGCTTTGTACTCGCAGCAGCCGGAGCCGCAGTAGGTCTTGGTGCCATATGGAAATTTCCATATGTTGCAGGTAATGGTGGGGGAGGCGCATTCTTCCTTGTATTTTTACTATTAACTTTATTTATAGGTATGCCGCTTCTTTTAGCTGAATTTGTTATTGGCCGTAGTACGCAAAAAGAGGCAGTGACAGCATATAAAGTATTGGTGCCAAATAGTAAGTTATATCCTTGGATTGGTCGTATGGGAGTTGTTACTTGTTTTAGTGTACTATCTTTTTATAGTGTTGTAGGTGGATGGATTTTACTGTACTTATATTATAGTGTTACAGGAAGCTTCTGGAATGGTGTTGTTGATTACGGGAAATTATTTGGTGAAACAATTTCAAATCCAGTAAGCGCGATTGGAGCGCAATTTATCTTTATGCTTTGCACTATTTTTGTTGTAAGTAAAGGTGTCGAGAAAGGGATAGAAAAAGCAAGTAAGTATATGATGCCACTATTATTTATTTTGTTTATTGCGATTATAGTTCGTGCTTTAACACTTGATGGTGCTTTTGCTGGGGTAGAGTTCTTCTTAAAACCAGATTTTTCAAAGCTGACAGCAGATACGGTTTTATACGCGATGGGACAATCGTTCTTCTCGCTAACAGTAGGTGCTTCAGTAATGGTCACGTATAGTTCATATTTAAAGAAAGAAGAACATTTAGCTAAATCAGCAACATCTATTGTAAGTTTAACTGTTTTTATTACAGTGCTTGCAGGATTAGCGATTTTCCCGGCGATTTTCGCATTAGGCGTTAAGCCGACTGAAGGACCAGGACTACTGTTTATCGTCCTTCCAGCAGTATTTGCGAAAATACCATTTGGACAATTTTTCTTCATTATGTTTTTAGTTTTATTCTTCTTTGCAACGTTAACATCTGCGATTTCTATGCTTGAAATTGTAGTAGCATCTGTTGCGAAAGATAATGAGAAAAAGCGTCCGTCAGCATCATTATTAATTGGTATTCTTATTTTTGCAGTTGGAATCCCGTCAGCATTATCGTTTGGAATTATGAGTGATGTGAAAATATTTGGTAAGACATTCTTTGATTTCGTCGATTTTTCGGTAAGTAATGTATTACTGCCGCTTGGCGTACTAGCCATCTCGCTATTCGTACCAAATAAAATGAGTAAAGAAATGCTAATGAAAGAATTAGAAGTTACGGAAACGAAAGGGAAAACATTATTTAACATTTGGTTCTTCTTGCTTCGTTATGTTATTCCGGTAACTGTAATTATTGTATTTTTAAATGCGATAGGCGTATTTAAAATGTTTGCATAAAAAAAGACGGAGAATTCTCCGTCTTTTTATTGTGTTGGAGGTGTATTTAATAAGCGATTGTATGCTTTGTAGGCTGTGACGACTGCGAAGAATGATCCGATTAAAAATAACGCTGAACCGCCAAACGTAAATATCCGGCCGATATACGTCTCTCTAGCTTCTTCTATTTCTTGTAGCAATTGTGTATTCATAGTTGATCACCCCGTAAACTATAGGCATTTAGTTTTAGTCTATGTGGAAAGCCTATATTGTGTGAAGTATAAATAAAAAACTCGGTATGCACCGAGTTTTTTTCTATAATCCGATATAAGGAGATGGATCAACTGCATTTGTTTTGCCGACATTCCATTCTCCAAGGTGAAGCTCGAAGTGTAAATGTTGTCCGTATGATTGGCCAGTGTTCCCCATAAATCCGAGTTGAGTACCTTGTTTTACAGTTTGTCCATTTGATACAGAACGGCTACTCATATGAGCATATACTGTTGTGTATGTTTTTCCGTTTATACGGTGAGATAAGTACACAACATTTCCATAACTAGATGATAATTCTGAGCGAATAACGACGCCATCTGCAGCGGCTATAATTGGAACAGTTCCTGAAGCTGCGATATCGATTCCTTTATGGTTATCTATAGAGCGCACACCAAATCCAGAAGTTTTTGATCCGGCTGCTGGTTTAATAAAACCGCCAATATTTGTATCGTGTGGTGTTGGAGCTGCTTGAGCTGTTTGAGCAGATGTATTAGCTTGTTTGCGAGCCTCCTCTGCCTTACGTGCCTCTTCAGCCTTACGAGCTTCTTCCGCACGTTTTTCTTCTTCAATTGCTTTTTGAACGGCTTGACGCTGATTTTCTAAAATACCTTTAGATTCTTCTAACCCTTCAATCTCTGAATCTACTTTTGCTACTTTCGTATGTAGATCGCTAATAAATGTTTGCTGCTGTTGTTGATTCGTTTGCAACTCTTGTTGTTTTTGAACTAATTTTTGTTCAGCTTCTTTTAGTTGCTGCTCTTTTTTCTCAACAGCCTCTTTTTCTTTCGTTACAGCATTTTGATCAGTTGTTTGTTTTTTCACAATATCAGTATCGTTGTTTAAAATTAAGCTTACAGAGTACATATTATCAACAAGATCAGCGATATTTGTAGAAGTTGTTATTACCTCTGTAATAATATTTGTACGAGGTTTTTCTTGCATAGATTGTAAACGTTGCTTAATAACTTCCTGACGCGTATCTATGTTTGTTTGTAATTGCTCTATATGTTTCTTTTTTTCAGCAATTACTTGTTGTGTTTTACTAATTTCTTTTTTTGTATCGTTTAATTCAGCTTCGTTTTTATTAATAGAAGTAGTTAAATCGTCAATTTTCTTTTGTAATTCTTGAATTTCTTTTTCTATTTGGTCTTTCTCAGCTGATTTATTTTGTAAGTCATTTTGTTTTCCTTCTAATTCAGATTGAATATTAGATAATTTATCTTGATTCGTTTCAGCGTATACGGGTGAAAGTAGCGGAGAAACAAAAATCGTTCCTGCTGCTAAAACACTAAACGCTGCAAATTTCTTTTTCATGGTTGTCTGGCTCCTTTCCCTATGAATGTTATATATCATAAGAAGAAGAGTGTCTATCGTTGTAATCATAATGTAAAGAAAATTTTATAAAATTGCTAAGTTTTGTCGGAATTTATCATCTTTTAATGATAATTGTCATGTTGGATGCACTTTTTTGTTCGTGTAACAAGGATGTATTTTTTGGTTTTTGTTGTAAAATAAAGGGAAAAAATATTTGTTTTATATAATTAATTAGTAGATAGAAATCCAATAAAACACTGATAAGGAATCGTTCTCATGTGAGGTTTTCTGACATGGGTTTTGTTTTTGTCAAGAAAATTATTTGCGTTCGGGCAAACTTATTTTGTTGTCAGATTTTAAATTTTGATTTATGATTTTTAACAGGGACAAAATGTAGTGAATTGTCGAATAATATGTAATACTCTTAATTTCAAGTTTTATAGAGATAGAATGAGAGATAGAGTGACACATCGAAGAGGGGGTTACAACAAATATGAAAAGAATAGGACTTGCATGGCAAATATTAATAGGACTTGCGCTAGGTATTGCAGTTGGGGCGATTTTCTTTGGCAATCCGGCAGTGGTGAGTTACTTACAACCAATTGGTGATATTTTCATCCGATTAATTAAAATGATCGTTGTACCGATTGTTGTAGCAAGTATTGTTGTTGGGGTTGCTGGTGTTGGCGATGTTAAAAAATTAGGCCGACTAGGCGGAAAAACAATTATTTACTTTGAAATTATTACAACAATTGCAATTATTGTCGGTCTATTGATTGCGAATATTTTCCAACCAGGAAAAGGCGTAAATATGGAGCAGTTAACAAAGACAGATATTTCAAAATATACACATACGACAGAGCAAGTACAAAGTCATTCATTTGCAGATACATTTGTAAATATTGTTCCAACGAACATTATGAAGTCATTAGCTGACGGAGATATGCTTGCTATTATCTTCTTCTCTGTATTATTTGGTTTAGGTGTAGCGGCAATTGGTGAAAGAGGAAGACCGGTTCTTCAATTTTTCCAAGGTGTAGCTGATGCAATGTTTTACGTAACAAACCAAGTTATGAAATTTGCACCATTTGGTGTGTTTGCACTAATTGGAGTCACAGTTTCTACATTTGGTCTTTCTTCATTAATTCCATTAGGGAAATTATTAATTGTAGTATACGGAGCAATGATTTTCTTCGTTGTAGTCGTATTAGGGATTACAGCGAAAATATTTGGAATTAACATTTTCCAATTCTTTAAGATTTTAAAAGACGAATTGATCTTAGCATACTCTACAGCGAGTTCAGAAACAGTTTTACCGAAAATCATGGAGAAAATGGAGAAGTTCGGTTGTCCGAAGGCAATTACATCTTTCGTTATTCCGACAGGTTATTCATTTAACTTAGATGGATCAACTTTATATCAAGCAATTGCAGCTATTTTCTTAGCGCAAATGTACGGTATTGATTTATCCATTACACAACAAATTACATTATTACTTGTATTAATGCTTACATCAAAAGGTATTGCGGGTGTACCTGGCGTATCATTCGTTGTATTATTAGCGACACTTGGTACAGTAGGTATTCCAGCTGAAGGTTTAGCCTTCATCGCTGGTATTGACCGTATTTTAGATATGGCTCGTACAGCAGTTAACGTTGTAGGTAACTCTTTAGCGGCTGTAGTTATGTCTAAGTGGGAAGGTCAGTATGACGCTGAAAAAGGACAGGCCTATTTGAAAGAGATTTCTAATAAGCAAGCAGCTTAATTATAATTTGAACAAGCTCTCACATAATATGTGGGGGCTTTTCTATATAGAAGGGAAGCGGACGTAATGAAACGTAAATATGGTGACGGTTCTTCGTGGAAGCGACTAATAGAGAAAGATTATACAGTTAAGCAAATAGAAGAGGGAATGCTAGGAATACTGGAAATAAAAAAGGTGAGAGAACCTAGTTGTAAAGAATATGATGGTAAAGAACTTTGTATTGCGGGGAATCAGTATACGTGGATTCAATATTTCGTAGACGGGAAAAACTTTGCGATTACAGCTATGTTAGATGATCAGAAAAAATTAGTGCAATATTATATTGATGTGGCGAAAGAATATGAAATAGACGATCGTGGTTTACCTTATTTTGATGATTTATATTTAGATGTAGTGTTATTACCAAACGGTAAAATGTATATATTGGATGAAGATGAGCTAGAGGATGCTTATCAAAGTGGCGATGTTACAAAAGAAGAGTATGAGTTAGCTTGGTACACTACGAAATGGATCATAGATGCAATAAAAAATAGTGAATTTTATTGGATTTCAATATTGGAAGAAGAAATCAAAAAGTTAAAATGATTATTGTATTCAAATTTTTGCATAATTACCAAAAAAATCTATACAAAAAATAATTGACTTTTGTTTTGTAAGCGAGTAAAGTTAGGGAAGAAATTATTATTAAAAAATAAATATGAAACCTTCTTATAAAGAGAGGCGGAGGGACTGGCCCTACGATGCCTCGGCAGCGGACTCGATTTCAGAGTGCTGTGCCAAATCCAGCAAGCATGTGCTTGAAAGATGAGAAGAGCGTTTCTTATAGATGTATAAGACCTCTTCTCATTGGAAGAGGTCTTTTGTTATTCATTAAAAAAAGGTTGAAACTAGGGAGAGATGGTACTTTGAAAGAAACGAGAGGAAATGGTTTGGCTTTATTACCACTTGGGATATTTTTGGCGCTATTTATTGGTTCTGGAATTATTACAGGTGATTTCTATAAATTGCCGATACTTGTAGCAATTTCAATTGCTGTAGGGGTCGCTTTAGCAATGAATCGTAAAGAAAGCTTTAATGTAAAAGTAGAACGATTTGCTAAAGGTGCAGGGAACCCAGATATTATGATTATGGTTCTAATTTTTGTGCTTGCAGGAGCGTTTTCTGAAACAGCAAAAGGAATGGGTGGCGTTGATTCTACAGTTAACTTAGCGTTATCCATTTTACCGCAAGGATTTATCGTAGCTGGAATTTTTGTTATAGGGGCATTTATTTCATTAGCGATGGGAACTTCAATGGGAACAATTGCGGCATTAGCACCAATTGCTGTAGGTATTAGTGGGCAAACTGATATCTCAATTGCACTTACGATGGCGACAGTTGTTGGCGGAGCGATGTTTGGTGATAATTTATCATTTATTTCAGATACAACAATCGCAGCTGTACGTTCACAAGGAACAGAAATGAAAGATAAGTTTAAAACGAACTTTTTAATTGTATTGCCAGCAGCGATTATTACAATTGTATTATTAGTAATCATTACTTTAGGAAGCGATACGCAGGTTAAAGCACATAGCTTTGACTGGATAAAGATTTTACCGTATGCAGGAGTACTTATTACAGCGCTACTTGGTTGGAATGTACTTATTGTGTTAACTGGTGGGACTGTATTATCCGGCGTTATCGGTCTTTTAGATGGAAGTTACACGTTAGAGAGTTTCTTTAAAAGTGTAACGACTGGAATGGGCGGTATGATGGAGTTAGTATTACTTGCTATTTTAATTGGCGGTATGGTCGAACTGATTCAATATAATGGTGGCATTCAATATTTAATGAATATTTTAACGCGTAACATTCGTTCGAAAAAAGGAGCAGAGTTCGGTATCGCTGGCTTAGTGGGGATGACGAATATGTGTACAGCGAATAATACGATTTCTATTATCTTTACAGGCCCACTTGCGAAAAACATTGCAGATCAATATGAAATTGATCCTCGTAAATCAGCGAGTGTATTAGATCTTTTCTCATGTTGTGTGCAAGGATTAATTCCGTATGGTGCCCAAATGTTAACAGCAGCAGGATTTGCGGCGTTATCTCCGGTTGAATTGTTACCATATGCGTTTTATCCAATCTTAGTTGGAGTATGTGGAGTCATTTCTATATTAATTGGTTTCCCGAGGTTTTCTAAAGTGACGGGAAAGAAAGAGTATCATAAAACAGCATAATGAAAAATGAAGTTTATGAATCGTAACGAAAGCCGTACAGAGAATATTCTCTGTACGGCTTTTTATGTGCGATAAAAAAGTGAATCAGCTTATCCAATCGTAGTTTTTACAAAAGGCTGAACGCGACTCGGTCTTAAGTCTGAGTTAAAAACGGTTCTTAAGCTCGTTATGGAAAGATGAAAAAATAGTTAAGATAAGAGTATCAAATCGAAGGGAGGCAAGCACAAGATGAAACAATTTCTAGCGTTTATCGCGGCTGGTATTTTAGCTTTAATTGCTCTTGGCAGTCTTGCTGGTATTATAGGGTTCGCAATTGGAGCAGGAGTTGTGTACTGGAGCTATAAATCATTTGTGCGAGCACAATCATTTTTTGGAAAGTTAGCTTGGGGTATTGTTGGTTTGATCGGCTTGTCCATCGCCCTTTCTCATTCCCCAGCACTAATCGGTATCGCAGCATTAGTAGTTTTATACTACGGATACCGTGAGTGGAAAAAAGAAAAAAATGTAGTTGTTGATTCTGCACCAGAAAGTTCTAAACCATATAGCAACTTTGAAGATGAGTGGAACAAGTTAATGAAAAACTAATAAAAAAATAATAAAAATCAAATTAAATTTATAAAGTAGAAGAGAGGAAGATTATAATGAAACAATCTTTATTCGGACGTGTACGCGATGCAATTTTAGCAGATTTTCATAATGTGTTAGATGAGAAAGAAAGAAAAAATCCAATCGCTATGTTAAACCAATATTTACGCGATAGTGAGCGTGAAACAACAAAAATTGAGAAGTTAATTCAGCGTCATAAAACATTAAAATCTAATTTTGCTCGTGAGCTTGAGCAAGCACGTTATTTCGTTAATAAAAGATCAAAACAGGCTATCATCGCTCAAGAAGCAGGCGAATTACAGTTACACGAACGTGCATTAGAAGAAGTAGCTTATTATGAAGGGCAAGTAACTCGTTTAGAAGAAATGTATGCAGGTGTTGTAGAGCAAATCGATGAATTAGAGCGTCGTCTTTCTGAAATGAAAAACAAATTAAAAGAAATGCACGCAAAGCGTATGGAACTAATGGCGCGTGAAAATATGGCACATGCAAATCGTCGTATGAATACAGCGATGCATAAAATGGATGAAAACAATCCGTTCTTACGTTTTGAAGAAATTGATGATCATATTCGTGACTTAGAAACTCGTATAAATGAGGAGCATGAACGTGACACATTTGATATGAAGATTGCAAAGCTTGAGCGTGAAATGAAAGAAAAGAATGATGTATCGTTAACGAAAGAGTTAACAAAATAATAGTAGTATATTATAAAACAGGCTTATGATATAGTGATAGGAGAAAAGGTGTTGGAAAGCAATGCCTTTTCTTCTATGTATATGTGAAAAGAAGGGGGGAGCTGAAATGAAGAAGCATTTTTCAAAAACACAATTAATGGGGATGCTCCTCATCATATTTGGATTCGGTCTTTTTCTTGATATGATACTTGGACATTTTGAACCAGGTGGTCTCATTTTTGCATTTATTATGCTTATGTTTGGAAGGCATTATCGTAAAAAGAATCGTTACGTACGGGGAAATGTATTTTTATTTGTTGGTGGTATCGTATTTTTATTCTTCTTATTTTCTTCAGCAGCATTTGTTCTTGTCGTATTTGCTTGTTTAGCTTTAATTGGTTATCAACTGATTCAACAAGGACATCAGCAAAAAGCAATGAAGGTTGAAATTAAAGAAAAAGGGATTATAGACGAAGAGAAGCAAATATATCGTACAGAACCGTATTTAAAAAATATGTTTGTAGGGAATATACGAATGATGGATCATATTTATGAACTTGAGGATATTAATGTTCAATATGGTGCTTGTGATGTGGAAATAGATTTAACAACTGCTATGATCCCAGAAGGGGAGACGGTAATTGTTATTCGCGGTGTCGTTGGTAATATCCGTTTATATGTGCCATATGATATTGAACTGTCTTTAAATCATTCTGTTCTTGTCGGACGTGTGCTTCTGCCAGGTCATGAAGAAACAGGATTTAACCGCAATGTTACATTTAGAACAGAGCAGTATAAAGAGGCTCCTCGTCGTATTAAAATTATTTCTTCGCTTGTCGTAGGCGATACGGAAGTGAGGAAAGTATAATGAAAAAACAAAAAAATATTTCGTGGATGTATATTCGTTATTCTATGTTGTCCTCTGTGAGTATCGCACTTATTTGTACAATTGTATATGTATGGAAAAGCGAGCAACAAGTGTATGATTTATTATGGAAGGAATCCATCGCTTCTGTTCCAATTGGCTTGTTTATTATGACTACAAGTTTACTTATTGGGGGAATTGTAGGATATGCAATCGGTTACTATATAGAGCAGCGTATACAAGGATTAAATACGTTTCTATTTGAAGTAGAGCGAGGGAATTTTCCGAGCGATGTTTCGTTTACGGCAGATGATGAATTTCATGAAGTGGAACGAAAAGTAATCGTTTTGGCTCGTCGATTAGAGGAGCAAGCTGGACTCTTTCAAAAAGTAACGAATGAACGAGCTCATTGGAATGAAGAGATGAGACAAGAAGCGATTTCCCAGGAAAGGCATCGATTAGCGAGGGAGCTGCATGATTCTGTAAGTCAGCAGCTTTTTGCAATGTCAATGATGATGTCGGCTATTAATGAACAAGTAGCTGAAATTCCAGAAATGACGAAAAAGCAGTTGCAGCTTGTTGAAAATATGGTTGTAAATGCACAGTCAGAAATGAGAGCATTGCTTCTTCATCTACGCCCAGTGCAGTTAGAAGGCAAGAAACTAACAGAGGGTATAGAAGAATTATTAACAGAACTGTCTAGAAAGCAACATATGAAAATTGAATGGTTAATTGAACCAATTCAATTAAAAAAGGGTGTAGAAGATCATTTATTCCGTATTGTACAAGAGGCGCTGTCTAATACTTTAAGGCATGCGAAAGCAAAGAAAACGGAAGTACGTCTACGCAAAATTGAGCAATATGCAATATTGAAAATTATTGATGATGGTGTCGGTTTTAAAGTAGGGGTTAATAAAGCTGGTTCGTATGGCTTAAGATCAATGCAAGAGCGAGTTCATGAAATTGGTGGTACATTAAAAGTACTTAGTTTTCCAAATAAAGGTACACAAATAGAAGTGAAAGTACCGATTATGATTGAGAGAGGGGGAGAGTCATGATAAAAGTATTATTAGTTGATGATCATGAAATGGTTCGAATGGGTGTATCAGCATATTTATCAACGCAACCAGATATTGAAGTAGTTGGAGAAGCTGAAAATGGAAGAAAAGGTTCAGAGTTAGCTTTGCAATTAAGACCAGATATTATTTTGATGGACCTTGTCATGGACGAGATGGATGGGGTTGAAGCAACACGTGCTATTATTCAGGAATGGCCAGAAGCGAAAATTGTAGTTGTAACGAGCTTTTTAGATGATGAGAAATTGTATCCTGTTATTGAGGCGGGAGCGACTAGTTATTTATTAAAAACATCAAGAGCGAGTGATATAGCAGACGCTGTACGAGCTACTTATGATGGAGAAACGGTATTAGAGCCAAAAGTTACTGGTAAAATGATGTCTCGTATGCGTCAGAAGAAAGAACAACCTTTGCATGAGGAGTTAACAGAAAGAGAGTCTGAAATTTTGTTATTAATTGCAGAGGGGAAAAGTAATCAAGAGATTGCGGATGAGCTATTTATTGCACTTAAAACGGTAAAGACACATGTAAGTAATATATTAAATAAATTAAATGTAAGTGATCGTACGCAGGCGGTTATTTATGCGTTTAGACATCAATTGACGAAATGATAAAGTGAAACTTTAGGCAGTGGGGGTTATCTCCACTGCTTATTAGTTTGTGCCAAATCTTTTTATTGACGTTAATTGATGTAAGCGTTATCATTAAGTTGTTAACAGTACATACAAAGGGGAGAATGTATATGTTAGTTCAAACTATATTTGGCATGGATAAGTCTAAAAAATTAGGGGATTATGTGAACGCATTGCAAGCGCTTTGTGAAAAATATAATGTGGAAACAGATAAAATTGCAATTGTTGAGGCGACAGAAGAGTACTATTTATTTTTAGTGAAACAAGAAGATTGCTACGATGTTGTCAAAGTAGAAACAGTGGATACAAATATCGACTATTATACGAAAGCTTATAAAATAAGTAGTTTTAACCATACTGCTTTTCAAATGTAAAAAACTCCCGAAAGGGAGTTTTTTTAGGATGCTTTTACTTCATGAGATTCGTTTAGTAAGGGCACTTTTTTCGCACCGCTTAACTTAGCGATTATAAGGCCGATAAGAGCTCCGGCTAATGCTGGTATGAGCCAGCCGATTCCTTCATTATATAAAGGGATGAATTCAAAATATGGAGTGATAAATGAAACTGAAATACCACCTTGTTTTAATCCATCAAATACGCTTACGAATGCTGCTCCAATTAAAGCACCTACATAAACAGAGCGATATCCACCGAAATATTTATGAAGTAATGATAGTAGAACAAGAACAATTGCAATTGGATATACAACAAGTAGAATTGGAACAGAGATGGCGATAATTTTTGTTAATCCTAAGTTGGCAACTAATAATCCTAATGCACAAATGATGCTCGCGAACATTTTGTATGAAAATGTAGTTAATAAGGTTGAGAAATACTGACTACATGCAGATACAAGTCCAACGCATGTCGTTAAGCAAGCGAGTGTAACGATAAGAGATAATAGCAGTAAACCGTATGGACCGAATAATTGTTGTACGATAACAGTAAGTAATTGTCCGCCATTTTTTGCATATCCGAGAGAGACGCTAGTTGCACCGAGCCAGCCAAGTGCACCATATACAAGTACGAGACCAGTAGCGGCAATAAGTCCTGCTTTCGCTGTTGCGATGGCAATGGATTTACGATCTTTTACACCTTTAGAGCGAATGGCATTTACAACGATAATTCCAAATGCAAGTGCAGAAATGGTATCCATCGTTAAGTATCCTTCCATAAAGCCTTTGAAGATTGGAGAAGTTTGATACTCTTGCATTGCTGGTCCAGATTGCCCGAGTGGTGTAAATACACTTTTAACAAATAATAAGAAAATAGAAAGTAATAAAATAGGTGTTAATATATTTCCGATGCGATCGACAAGTTTGGATGGATTTAAACTAAGCCAAAATACGATAGCGAAGAAGACGACCGTATATAAAAATAGTGCTAGGTTACTAGAGCGAATTGTTTCTGGTAAGAAGGAACTAACGCCCATTTCATAAGCGACATTCGCAACACGTGGAATTCCCATAGAAGGACCGATTGCGATGTATACAACTACAGTAAAGAAAATTCCGAATAATGGGTGAACATGACTTGCGAGTTGTTGCATACCGTTTCCTGATAAAGAAATTGCAATAACAGTTAATAAGGGTAAACCAACTCCTGTTAGTAAAAATCCAATCATTGCCGGCCAAAAATTTTCACCTGCATTTTGTCCAAGCATGGGAGGGAAAATTAAATTACCTGCCCCAAAAAATAAAGAAAATAGCATAAGACCCGTGAAAAAAATGTGTTTTTTTGATACAGTGTTCATTGTTTTTCCTCCTTTTTTAAATTCATTTGTAAGAACACAAAAAACTCGTCCCTAAAGAAAGGGACGAGTTATATTTACCCGCGATACCACCCTAATTTATACATGTAGAAATGAGTCTATATGTATACGGCTTTACAACGTACAACATGATACGTGTTCCTTGTAACGGTGGACAGCCGGTAAGAACTTACTGTAACATTCGGTTCTACTTCTCGGAGATGATTTTCGGCTACGCACTGAACGTTGGCTTTCAGCAATTCGCCAACTCTCTGGGGGACAGTCCTATAACGTACTCGTTCTCGTCAATGAATTTTTATTCAAGTATTCTGACAGTATTGTTGCATGTTTTTTTTTGAAAGTCAATATATTTTTTGAAAGGCATATTTACATACGGAAGTATTCAATGTGATATTCGTTGATGTGAAGGGAATGTTGGATTGTAAAACGGGAGTAAAAATTTGTAGAGAATTGTAAAAATTGTAGAGAAAGTTGATATTTATAGGAGTAAAGAAGGTATTGTTTAAATTTACAGAGAATAATACAACAATCCACTTGCTGGAAAGAACAAACCAAAAGAGGTGACTGAAATGCTTGCGATGGGAGTATTATTTGGCATTATTGCTATAATTGGTTTTATGTGGTTATATTATTCGCGTTCGTTTAAACAAGCAGAAGTTTTACTCTTTCAAAAAGGTAGTTTGTTGACAAGTCAGTCTAGATATTTAGTATGTCCGAAGTGTGGAAGTGCACAGGCCAGAAGTGGAGGGTATCAAGAGTGTTGCAAAATTAGATTATGAAAGAAGGAAGCCTCACATTATCTTGTGAGGCTTCCTTCCTTACAATTTCATGGCACTCCAAATTGTCCACCGATCTCTTTCAATGATAGGAGAGGTGTTTTGTAAGGCGGTCTGGACCTGTTGTAGAAGTTGAGAAAGCTCATGATCTGTTAATTCGTATAGAATGGATCGACCTGTTCGAGGTGATAAATCTTGTAACAATGCTTCTACAGAATCATGTATTTTGCGTACTTCCCATTGTGTTTGAGTGGGAAACACGTGAAGAAAATATTTTTGTAATTCTTGTTGTATCGTGGTGGTTTTTGGTCTCCTTTTTGCTTCTATTCCAATAAGTTTTGGAAAGATGGAGAAAAAATACCCACGAATGTGTTCGGGGCTTCCTGGAATTGTACAATCTTCAATGGTGCGGTCTTGTACAATGAGTACACCGTTTTTCTTTAATATACGAGAAGCTTCACTTAGAAATGTAGGAATGTCTTGTAAATGATGAATCACTGCGCGCGAAATCACAATGTCGAATGTTTCATTAGGATATGGGACGCTATGTGCATCACCATGAATGAAAGAAATGTTTGGAAAACCGCTACAATTTTCTTTTGCTGCCTGTAATATTTCTTTTGAAAAATCAAGCCCAACAACACTTTTTGCTCCCATAAAGGCGAGTTCTTTCGTATAAATACCGCCACCACAGCCGATATCGATTATTTGCTTGTTTTGTATATTTGTAATACTTTTGATCATTTCACCCCAAGAAATATGGGCGTTTCGCTGTGCGTATGTGTATTTATTATTTGCATCGTGAAAATTAATGGACATGAAAAAGACCTCCTTTCAATGCTTAGTATAGCGTATTTTATAGTGTGTCACGTTTTTGTTTTTTGTATGAAGAGTATAAGGATTTCTTATTGTAAAGGGAGGTAATAACAGTAAATAAGAATCTATAAAAATTTACAATTACAGGTTTTATATTTTACAGAATTCAACCTATAATATTTTCAGGTGATGAAAAGGGGGGGAAAGGATGAAAACAACACGTACTTGTAAAATCAATTCTATTACAAAAGAACAAACGGAAGCTTTAATTACTTTGATCCGTACGTTCGAAAGTGCAAAACGATATAGTTTTAATCGTTTGATTGAGGGCGAAAACGAGAAAGAATTGATAAAAAAACTACAACCTAAA
>NZ_VLTE01000420.1:0-415 GCF_007558965.1 Bacillus sp. HY001
AACAATTAATCTATTAGGTGATAAGAATAAAATCTTACAATAGATTATAGGGGGAGAAATTTATGAAGAAAATTTTAGTTGGTGCAATAACAATAGGAGTTATACTAGGATCTGGTAGTAGTTTTGCTGCTGCAGATGAACTTGATAGTATTTCTAAAAATGAAAATACAATTCAATCAATATCTGCTTCAACCACAAAATCAATAACTACGAATCAATTTAATAAAGTTTATGCAGCCATGAAAAAATATGAAGGCACACCATATAAATATGGTGGGAATAGTCCTAAAACTGGATTTGATTGTTCGGGGTTAATACAATGGGGATATGGGACACAAGGGATTAAATTGCCACGTACAGCACAAGATCAATATAATAAAACTACACGTATCGCTAGAAGTGCTCTCCAACCAGG
>NZ_VLTE01000421.1:0-229 GCF_007558965.1 Bacillus sp. HY001
TAACACCAACAAACATGTGTAATGGTGTTCTACAATACTACCAATATAAACAGTATACCGTTGTATCTGTACTTGATTTATCAAAGCAAGATTCCGAAGTGATACCATTGCTTCTGGCTTGTTTAGCAGAAGCTTTGATTCATTTCAATCCGGATTCTTTTTTAGCGAAGGATGAATCTAGCATCTTATATTGGTGTAGAAAGAACTTTAAAGGATTTCATAGTATCTC
>NZ_VLTE01000422.1:0-272 GCF_007558965.1 Bacillus sp. HY001
ATCGCTCCTAAACCAAATACAGCTGCCACAGCCCCTTCTTCTACTTTTGCTGTGTTGTGTACCGCACCAATCCCAGTAGTCACACCGCATCCAAATAGGCCAACCTTATCAAGCGGCGCCTCTTGGTCAATTTTTGCTAAAGAGATTTCAGGAACGACTGTATATTCACTAAACGTACTTGTTCCCATGTAATGATAAATAGGCTCTCCATTATAAGAGAAACGAGTTGTTCCATCAGGCATTAAACCTTTACCTTGCGTTTCTCGTACGGC
>NZ_VLTE01000423.1:0-331 GCF_007558965.1 Bacillus sp. HY001
TTATTCCTAAATTAGCGTAATAGTTTTTAAACCAATTACGTTTCCCAATTTGTTGTTCATCAAGTGGATCACTATACTCCCAATGAGAGATTACTTTTTCATTTTCTAAATCCATTAGAACATTTTCCAACTGTTCTCTAATGCGATTCGGCTTCCAATCTTTTGGGATATCCATTACTGCTAGCAGCCCTTTGTCCCCACCTATAGAATATGGCTTTTTCAATGATGAATACATTTGTCTAATTCTCCATTGCCATGTTAAGTATCGAATTAACCTTTTATGATATTTGTGTCTATAACTATTGTATTCAAGTGCTTTTTTAGATAATAA
>NZ_VLTE01000424.1:0-257 GCF_007558965.1 Bacillus sp. HY001
ACCTTTTCGGCTTTAAAATCTCTTTTTAAATACCTTTCACAAAAAACTGAAGATGAATATGGGAATAGCTATCTTTCACGAAATGTAATGGATAAAATAGAATTACATAAAGAAAAAATAGATGCTGCAGCAAGAGCAGATGATGTAGCGAATATGATATTTAATAATAATGATGATGCTGCATTCCTGCGCTTTCTAGCAAACGATTATGAATTTATTCTGAAAGAAACTTCTACTCGTAAATACAATTACTTTTT
>NZ_VLTE01000425.1:0-255 GCF_007558965.1 Bacillus sp. HY001
AAAATCTTTCTATAAATTGTATAGAGTTCCATGGGGAATTGTTGATATATATAACCCATCTGCTGAAATCACTATAGGATTGTAATATCCAGTAGATGTATAATGTTGTTGCATATGAGGATACATATAAGGATACGTGTGTTGTTGCATATGAGGATGCATTTGTTGTTGCATTTGCATTGCATGATGAACAGCGTGAAGAGTACCTTGCGCTGCACTATATGATATAGCCGTGGTACCTGCTTGAGGACGATA
>NZ_VLTE01000052.1:0-36452 GCF_007558965.1 Bacillus sp. HY001
TGTATCATGATAGAGATGTGAACGCAGCGGAAAATCTGAGAAAAGAGGCCATAAGGCTCCTAACCGTAGGGATTACGGGGATTGCCTACTCATAAAACTGAGGGATACCTTGGTGTTCGTAGGAATCCCCCACTTCAAACAGCTCGTTAGAGTGTTAAGTGGGGGTAGTTCAACGAAAAGAATTGCAGATCATTGGTTCAAGTGACGGATATGATTATCAAAAACATGCAGATTGGTTTTTTAATCAGATAGAAAGAACACCATGGATAGAAGAGATTTTTCAATATGAGATTCATTATACTGCTCTTGAAAAATGTTTTGAAGAATTGAGTGAAGGGATAATTACCCCCTTAAAAGTATTTGTCTCATATGAATAAAATGATCATGTACATGTCACATAGCTCACGTATGTTTCGTCATGAATATGATAATAAAACGAGGGATAACAACTATAGGGATTTTTTACAGGTGCAACGTTTTGTGTAAACAAAGAAGTTTTTTTGCTCTTTCATTATGAACAAATAGTATATTATCTTTCTCAATGTACATATTAAGTAAAGTGTTTAATATCATGTACATAAAAGGCGGGCTAATATGGATGAGAAAAAGAAAAGTGAAGCATTGAGTAAATTTAAGAAACAATGGTTTAATGAAGAGAATCAACCAGTAGCTGGTATAGAGTTAGCTTTACCACCTGATATAGGCAGCATGTTAGACTTGAAATCAGTTGATGATAAAAGTGGAGAAAGTAATAATGAATTAGTTTAATCTATACGCATCCATTCGGGTGCTTTTTATTTTTGGGGCAATGGAAGATTGATCAAAATAGATTCTTTTCAGAATATGTAAGTATGATTTTCACAAAAAGTTTAATTAAAATTCATTTAGAATGCTATATGAAATGGGAATGCTAATAACATTTACCATTAAAGGATTGGGCTATTATGCATATTATTGCTGAAAGCATTATTTTAATTCTCACTGGGATTCTTGCATTAAAAATGACAGGGAGTAAATCTGTTAGCCAAATGACAAGAGCAGAAATCATTATAGTAGTATCAATTGCACGTATTATTGTAGAGCCTGTATTAAGTAGGAAAGTGATCCCATCTATATTTGCAGCTGTAATATTTGCAAGCGTACTTTTTATCATTCATTTCTTTGAACTGAAATCAAGGAAGGCGGAACAATTCCTAAATGGCAGTAGCTTTGTAATTGTTGAAAACGGTGAGATTATAAAAGTGAACTTGATAAAGGCAAAAATGTCAGAACAACAACTATATATGCAATTAAGAGAAAAAGGAATTCATGATTTGAAGAGTTTACAGCAAGTTACAGCCGAACCGAATGGACGTATTGGTTATCGATTAATAGAGAAAGCTCAACCGATAACTTTAGAAATGCTAGAAAAAATATTAGATCAGCACAAAATAAAAAAATAATTTCTCTTTAGAAAAGCCAATAATACAACGGAAGTATTAGCTTTTTTATATTTTCTCTAAACGTAATGGTTAATAATTAGAATAGATATTCAGCCAATCTTTAAATTAGATATAGGCTTATTAATATGCTATATTCAATGGACCTATAGTGACTGTGGGGGAAAAAGCAGCGTAAAAAATTAATAGGTCTTTCATGTGATGCTATGCATGAGATAAGAATAAGGAGATAAAAATAAAATGGAATTTTGGGAATCAAGTTTTATTGAGAAACAAACAATGTGGGGATTTGAACCTACTGAATCTGCAATTTTGACAAAAGATTTTTTTGTGGAAAAGAACGTTAAGGACATATTAGTTCCGGGTATTGGATATGGAAGAAATGCAAAGGTGTTTATCGAAAATGGTATAAATGTAACAGGTATTGAAATTTCAAAAACAGCCATCGATTTAGCAAGAGAAAACGGGCTAGAAGATGTTAGTATGTATCATGGCTCAGTAAACGAGATGCCTTTTGATAATAAACTATATGATGGGATATTTAGTCATGCACTTCTCCATTTGTTGAATAAGCAGGAGCGAGAGAAATTTATTAAAGATTGTTATAATCAGTTAAAACCAGGCGGGTATTTGGTTTTTACAACAGTTTCTAAAAAAGCGCCAATGTATGGAAAAGGAAAACAGTTGGATAAAGACTATTATGAGGTAATGGAAGGCGTAAAAATGTTCTTCTATGATTCTGAATCTGTAAAACAAGATTTTAATAAATATGGACTAGTACAAGTTTCAGAAATTGACGAACCAAATAAGAACATAGTAAATAAGCCTTCAATTAATTTCTTAATGATAAAATGTAAAAAATAACTATAATTAATAGTTATTAAATATTATTAAAAATGTTTATATATTGATAATGCACAAATAAAAAGGACAAGCATATAATAGAAATACCTATTAACTTTAAGTAACCTTAACTTTCTTTAATAGGATATCTCAAAATCCCCAAAAAGAGCACTTGCGGAAACAAGTGCTCTTTTATTTATGTATATTGAAGATAATTAAAATTCGTTCGACTGATATGGAATTTTAAACCATTATTTTATATGAAGTGGTAAAATAAGTAGGGTAAATGTGTAAGGGGGCGAGGGATTTGAAACTAAAAGAGCTGGCGGATTTGTTATTGATTAAAGATACCATTGGGAATATGAATGTAGAAATTACGGGATTAGAAATGGATTCTAGAAAGATCACTAGCGGAAATCTTTTTATATGTGTATCAGGTATTGATGGTTTTCTTGAAGATCGACATCAATTTGTTGAAGATGCAGTGAAAAATGGAGCTGTGGCGTTAATTGTAGAAAGAGATGTAAACATTGAAATACCTAAAATAATTGTAAAAGATGCTAGGTATGCTATCGCAGTTATTGCGTCACATTTCTATGGTTATCCATCTAATAAAATGAAGCTAATTGGAATTACAGGAACTAATGGTAAAACGACTACTTCCTATTTAATTGAAAAAATTTTAACTGACTATGGATTTCAAACAGGGCTCATGGGGAATAACGGAGTGAAAGTTGGTTCGAAATGGTATCCGACTGAAATTAATACGCAAGAACCTCCAACACTTCAACGGAATTTGCAGAAGATGAAAAATCATAATACAGATTATTGTGTTATGGAAGTTACGTCACAAGGCTTACATATGGAGAGAGTTAAAGGATGTAACTTTAAAATAGCTGTTTTCACAAATTTAACGCAAGATCATTTGGATTACCATGGAACATTTGAGGAATATAAGCATGTAAAAGGTCTTCTATTTTCTAGATTAGGAAATGATTTTTCTACTACAGATAAAAAAATTGCTATTTTGAATGCAGATGATCCATCAGTAGAATACTTTAAAAAAGTTACTTCTGCTGAAGTGATTACGTATGGGATACATAAAGGAGCGGATGTTCAAGCGAAGAACATAACTTTAAGCCCAAAAGGAATTCAGTTTTTAGTTTCTACATTTAATGGGGAAAAAGAAATCAATCTAAATCTAGTAGGCCATTTTAATGTTTATAATGCATTAGCAGCAATAACAGCTGCATTGGTTGAAGGTATTCCGCTTACAAACATTAGTGACAGTTTATCTCATGTAAAGAGCATTGGAGGTAGAATGGAAATCATAGACGAAAATCAAGATTTCCTTGTAATTGTGGACTATGCTCATACACCCGATGCGTTAGAAAATGTCCTCTCTACAATTAGCGAGTTTTCAAAAGGTAAAATTATTACTGTTTTCGGTTGCGGTGGAGATAGAGATGCAAAAAAACGATCTATAATGGGTGAAATTGCTGGAAGTTATAGTGATTTTGTTTATATTACTTCTGATAATCCACGTTCAGAAGACCCTTATGCAATAATGAAAGATATTGAAAAAGGATTTTCACAGAATAATAATTTGAATTATAAAGTAGAAGTAGATCGTGAACTGGCTATAAAACATGCAATAAACATGGCATCTTCTAATGATATCGTTTTAATTGCTGGGAAGGGGCATGAAACGTATCAAATTTTAAAGGATTCGACTATTCAATTTGATGATAAAGAAAAAGCTCGACAAGCAATTATTGATAAATGAATGAATTCAATTAATAGCTGAATAGTATTTCTAATAAAAATAATGTTTTAGAAAAAGCTAAAACTAATAACGAAGCAATTTTATAAAGAATTTATGATTGAAAGGTAAGGGTGTTTCTATGAATATATGAGGGGAAAACCTTACCTTTTATAGTTTTATTTCTGAAAAACAAATGTTATAGCATTTGTATTTAATTGAATATGCCTTTCATCGCGAACAATATTATAGACTAATTCTTTTACTTCAACTTTAATTTCTTTCCATTCCTTATAAATGCTTTTTAATAGATATATCATATCTTCAGTAGGAAGGTTAATTTCAATTAAAGCATCTAATTTCTCATTCGTATGTAAGTCTATTTCTTGTATGTTCGAGTTAATAATGAAACAATTGATACCACCAGCTTTTGTACCTTTTTTCATAGAATGGAGCACGTTTTTTAAATCTTCTTCTGATTTGACATGCTCTAAACTTGAAACTGCAACGATATAATCATAAGTATCAGGTTGGATGTAGTAGTTTTCAATTGCTGCTTGTTCTGTTTGTATGACTTGAAATACATCATGTTCTTTACTATACGTTTGTAATTTTGTTAAAGCGGAATCCAGTAAGTCCACACAAGTAACAGTACCACTACCATTTTGTATCTTTTGTGCAATTGGAATACCATTTCTTCCAACGCCAGAGCCGAGATCAAGCACTTGTAAGTTATTTTGTCCTTCAAAGTACTCCATTAAGTCCATAACTGTTTTAACCGGTTTGTAAAGCCAAGAGCCAGTTTCGAATAGTTTATATTGTTCATAGCAAAGGTCATGATATTTCTTTTCTTCGTGTCTTATGTAATCGATACGGTTCATATAGTTTCAGCTCCAATATTATTATTGCGAAATGAATGGGTAGGACAACCTTTTATATTCGTTTGAATTCGAAAAATACCACCAGCATGTGGATATTGTTTTAATTCGTTATTTGTCATTCTTGTTCTGGCTGTTGTAACATATAAATCTGTTAAATTAGGCCCTCCAAATGTACACGAGGTTACATATAACGCTGGGATTGGGATACTTAATATTTGCTCTCCAGTTAAAGGGTTCCACCTAGTAATCTTTGAACCGCCCCAATGTGCAATCCATAAACAACCTTCTTCGTCTATTGTCATACCATCAGGTAGACCGTCATTTTCAGGGAAAATGATTACATCATTTGGATTACGAATTTCTCCAGTACTTATATCATAATGAAAACGAACTACTTTTTTAGTAGGTGTATCAATAAAATAAAGGTATGTATAATCAGGTGACCAAGCAATGCCATTTGATGTATTTACATGTGCAATTTTTTTCTCGACACTTAAATTATTATTTAAACAATACAAGGAACCTGCAGCATTAATACCGTATGTATCTGTAGTACCTGCCCAAAAACGTCCTGCTGGATCGCATTTTCCATCGTTAAAACGATTTTCAAATAAATGTGGTTCAGGGTCAAAAATATGTGTCAGTTTTTCTGTTTTTACATGAATAGAATAAAAGCCATTTTCCATAGCTAGGAGTAGTACGTCTTCTAAATATGGAACAACACAGCCGATTTGTTGATTAAGAGCGATTACTCGGTTTGTATTAGTAGTAGGATTAAATATGCATAATTGTTTCTCCATAATATCAACCCAGTATAAAAGTTGTTTATTTTCATTCCAACATGGCCCTTCAGCTAAACTTGCTTTGGCATCTAAAACTAATTCTATATTACTGATCAAGATGTTCACCTCGCTTTATAAGATATTTATATAATTCGATAAGAATAGAGGTAAACCTTTAGTCAGAAGATATTAAGATTTGTACTTTGGAAAACTGATTTTCTCAAGTGATTAAAAAATGGATAAACATGGAGAGGAAAATGCATATGATGTTTTATGAAATTGTTTGCTTTTCTTGTAAAAATATATTCCGTGTATACGAAGGAAGCGAAAAATATAAGCGATTTAAAGAGAAACCGAAAGGGACATATTGTTGTGATGAATGTAGTCATAAAATTCAATTAGAAGCAATAAAGCATTTATTTAGATAGTCTTTTTATCCGGAAAAGTTTGACAATAAAAGTATTATAAATTATCATATGAAAAAACTAATATTTAAAATGGCATAGAAGAGAAGAGTAGTTAAGAAAGAATACGTACAGAGAGCTCTGGTAGCTGAGAAAGAGCGGTATACATCTTAATGAAAAAAGACTTGGAGCTGCGCAAGGAACTAATTTGTTTAGGGATGGTGCGACGGGTTCTCCCGTTATAGAGATAGGGTATAAGCATATTTTGCCGTACCTGAAGAGGTTAATATGGCGACGTATTAACAAACTGAGGTGGTACCGCGAAGCTAACAACTCTCGTCCTCAAGATGAATAATCTTGGGGGTGGGAGTTTTTTTATTGCATAAATTTGAAAATGTGAAAACAAATAATAATTGAGGTGAGTAACATATGCATTGGGCGTATGAAGTAGCACATGAATTAATTAGAAAACATCCAAACAAAGAAACGTTTGTTTGCGCATCTGGAATAAGTCCATCTGGTTCTGTTCATATCGGGAACTTCCGTGAAATAATAACGACGTATTTCGTGGTAAGAGCACTACAAGATTTAGGGAAAAAGACTCGTTTTATATTCTCATGGGATGATTATGATAGATTTAGAAAAGTTCCTAAAAATATTGATCCATCTTTTGCAAAATATATTGGTATGCCGTACTGTGATATTCCAGATCCATATGGCTGTCATAATTCGTATGCAGAGCATTTTGAAAAAGAGTTTGAGAAATCTCTTCAAGCATTTGGAATTGAAGTGGAATTCATAAATCAACATGCTGAATATAGAAGCAGAAGGTATAACGAAAATATATTCGAGTCTTTATATAAAAGAAAAGAAATATATGATATTTTAATGGGTTTTAAAACTGGAGAGTGTAGTGAAGAAGAGCGAGAGAGCTTTTATCCAGTTACATTATATTGTGAAAAATGCGGGAAAGATGCAACAACGATTACACATTTCGATGAAGCATTAAAATCAGTTCAGTATGAATGTGTATGTGGAAATCAAAATGAATTATCAGTATTAAATACAAATAAAATGAAACTGAATTGGAAAATCGATTGGCCGATGAGGTGGATGATAGAGGATGTTATTTTTGAACCGGGTGGAAGAGATCATTCATCGGAAACGGGTAGTTATAATGTATCCAAGGAAATCGCAAAAGAAATATTTAATCGTGAAGCTCCTCATTACGTTGCGTATGATTTCATAGGAATAAAAGGGCATCATGAAAAAATGTCTAGTTCTTCAGGGAATAGTATTACACCTAGTGAGTTGTTAAAAGTGTATTTACCAGAAGTGATTCTTTTCATGTTTGCTAAATATAGACCAAACGCAGCTTTTCATATCGGTCTTGATGAAGATGTGATTCGCAATTATACGGAATATGAACGATTGAAAGATAGTTATGAGAATAAAATGCTCAAAAATGAAGATTTATTTGATGCAATTAAATTCTCTAGAGTTGATAGTGGGTTTAAAGAATATCCGAAATTTAACCAAGTAGCAGGAACGTTACCACTATTAAATTTTGATGCATCTATTTTACAAGATACATTAGAAAAAATAGATAGAAGTTATACATTAGATGCTATGATAGCGATATGTAACCGCGCAGAGTATTGGATAAGAAACTTTCAATCTGAAAAATTAATTGCGGTAAATCTAGAGAGAAATACAGAGTTTTACAACACATTAGATGAAAGACAGAAAGAATGGTTAGTAGAAGTTTGCAAAATACTTCGTTCTAATAAAGATTACTCTAACTTAATGGAAAATTTGTATTCAATTTGTCATCATGAAAATAAAAAAATAATGAAAGAAAATCAAAAACAATTGTTTTTGATTATATATAGGCTCATTATGAATCAGTCTAGCGGCCCACGTATACCGTTATTAATACATGTTGTGGGAGTTGAAAAGTTCATCGCATTATTAGATTTCTAAACAATCTAAAAGAAACGCAAGTACTCAGAGATTTAAGTACTTGCGTTTCAAATTTTGCTATCGTGAATACATTTTTGGACATTCATCACCACGAGGTTCATAAAAACAATGACTTTTAAATTGCCCTGCAAACGGTTGGTTATACCATTCAGGTGGACAAGCTCCAGTTGGACGAAAATACCAAAGAGCCCATCGTGCTGGCCAGCGCCATTCACCTTGTAAAACTTTTCTTGCGATATCTTTTTCTGATTCGCGAGCACGCTGATAAAAATATCCGTATTGCACTGCTTCAAATCCACCGGGACTTTGATATACTGCATCACGTACAGATCGAAGTTGTTTGAAATCTAAGCAATCACAAAATACACGATTTACTACTACGCAGCCAACAAGTTGTTCACCTTGTCGACCTTCTCCTTCAGCTTCAGCACGAATTAATCGAGCTAGCAAATCAACATCGCTTTCGTTATATGGAATAAGGGGCATAGTGCTACCACCTTTCTTTACCTGTTATAGTAAAGAGTGTATGTATGAAAATAAGCTATGTGCTTTTCTATATGTAAATATCAATAAATATTAAAAGGAGCTTTTACGAAAAAAGCTAATTAATAATTGTGGAGTAATATAAAAAGGGAGAGATAACATGAATCGCATTCATAAAGAACATATCGTTTACGCAATGTCACCAGATAATCAGCCTTGTATGGAAGTAGAAGTAGGGAGTCGTCTTGTATTTGAAACATATGATTGCTTTGAAAATCAAATTGATTCTGAAAATGTTGCTTTTCAAGAATTAGATTGGGACCGAATTAATCCAGCGACTGGTCCAGTATTTATTAATGGTGCAGAACCCGGTGATATTTTAGTCGTATCGATTGAACAGATTAAAATTGCAGAGCAAGGTGTTTTAACTACAGGAACGAATCTTGGCGTAATGGGTGAAGATTTAAACGAAAATACAGTGAAAATTGTCCCAATACATAATGAACATGTTTTGTTTTCAAATGAACTACAAATTCCGATTAATCCAATGATTGGTGTTATTGGTACTGCACCGAAAGAAGAGAGTATTTCATGTGGCACTCCGCATGATCACGGCGGTAATATGGACTGTAAAGAAATAAAAGAAGGGACAACATTACTATTACCTGTAAATGTTCCTGGTGCTCTATTAGCATTAGGTGATTTACACGCGGCTATGGGTGATGGTGAAATTGGTGTTAGTGGAGTAGAGGTTGCTGGTGAGGTAACCGTAACAGTTCAAGTTATAAAAGGAAAGAAATGGTCACTACCAATGGCTATCCAAAAAGAAAAAGTAATGACGATTGCTTCAGAGAAATTGTTAGATGATGCAGCGAATCGCGCTGTACGTAATATGGTGACATTTTTACATGAAGAATTAGAAATGTCTAAAGCTGATGCAACGCTTTTATTATCTGCTGCAGGTAATTTGAAAATTTGCCAAGTTGTGGATCCGCTGAAGACTGCTCGGATGGAATTAGGTATGAATTATGTGGAGCAATTGGGATTTACTTTGAGTGAATTTTATATTAAATAAGAAATAATAGAAGAAGGATGCTGTTGTATAAAAGTATCCTTTTTTGATTTACGGATTATATAAAAAAAGGTAGTATTTATTTTATATAATTGAATATAAGATTGTGAATCGAAAAAGGAGTAATCACATGGTTAAAATTATGATTGTAGAAGACGATATGAAAATTGCAGAACTATTATCAACACATGTCGCGAAATATGGATACGAAGGAATTATTGTATCGGATTTTCAAAATGTATTAAACATTTTTTTAGAAGAACAACCAGAGTTAGTTTTATTAGATATTAATTTACCAAGTTTTGATGGTTACTATTGGTGTCGTCAAATTCGCGGAGTTTCTACATGTCCGATACTATTTATTTCGGCTCGTGAAGGCACGATGGATCAAGTTATGGCGCTTGAAAACGGTGGCGATGATTTTATTTCAAAGCCATTCCATTACGAAGTTGTAATGGCTAAAATTCGTAGTCATTTAAGACGTGCTTACGGAGATTATGCACCGAAAGTAGAAGAGCGGATGGTTGAGCAACACGGTCTTTGTTTATATCCCGAAAGGCTTGTATTAAAGCTTAAGAATCAAGAGATTGATATAACAAGAAATGAAGCTATTTTATTAGAGATGTTAATGAAAAATTATCCGCGTGTTGTGGGTAGAGAAGTGTTATTAAATAAATTATGGGATAGCGAATCTTATGTTGACGATAATACTTTAAGCGTAAATACAACTCGTGTTCGTAAAAAGTTAAAAACGTTACAGATTGAAGATGCGATTGAAACGATTCGTAGTGTCGGTTATAGATTACATATTACTTGGGATACTGGTATGGAAAAATGATAAGATTGTTTATTCGAGATCATATACCACTTATTTGTTTTACAGCAATCCAACTACTAGCCATATTTCTTGTATATTGGTTTGATGGGCATAACCACATTGCAACGGCATTATATGCAATGTTTTTAGGTGCATTTTTTATGTTGAGTTATTTAGTATTTCGTTACTTTACACATCGCTCTTTTTATGAACGATTAGCAAATCCGCTTGAATCTTTGGATGAATCTGTTCAAAAATCTGATTTTTCAGCTGTATCTACTGCGCTTCAAGACCTACTTGAGGTGCAATATCGCCATTATCAAAATCAGCTGCAAATACAAGAGAGAAAAAATAGTGATCATTTAACCTTTATGAACCAGTGGATACATCAAATGAAAACACCTCTATCTGTAATAGAATTAATTACACAGGATGAAGTAGACCCACGTTTTGAAAGTATAAATGAGGAAACAGATAGGTTGAAAAAGGGGTTAGAGATGGCTTTGTATGTCGCACGTTTAGAAGCATTTACACAAGATTTTTATGTGGAAAAAGTACAGCTACATAAAATAGTGAATGATTCCGTGCATGAACATAAACGCTTCTTTATCCGGAATTTTGTATATCCAGAGCTTAAAATTGATAAGGGTATTACTGTGGAAAGTGATGCAAAATGGTTACAATTTTTAATTGGACAAATACTATCGAATGCGATTAAATATTCATCAGGTAGTAGAGAGAAGATTAAAGTAAATGCTTGTAAGGAAGGTAATAACGTCATACTTGAAATTATCGATAGTGGTGTAGGAATTCCGAAGCAAGATTTACCAAGAGTGTTTAAACCTTTCTTTACAGGAGAAAATGGTAGAGATTTTAAAGAATCAACTGGAATGGGGCTATATCTTGTATATGAAATTACGAAACAATTAGGACATAGTGTAGAAATCCATTCAGAAGTTGGTAAAGGTACCGTTGTACGCATTATATTTTTTAATGTGTAAATAAGTGAACTAGGCTAAAGAACTTTGGAGATAAGTTTTTTAGCCTTATTTTATAGTGATTATATGAAATGGTAAAAGGTCATCTTAGCATGTATGATGACACACTAATAAATACGATTGTTAAATTAGAAGTATTTAATAAAAAGCTGATAAATATTTTTGTAAGAAAAAAGCCATCCCTTTGAAAGAGATAGCTTTATGAATCCATCCTATGAATAAGTGTATCAACATTAATAAATATAATTTTCGAATTCGTAATATGTTTTGTAGATTATAATAGAATTTGTCTTTTGTTTTTTCATGATACAGTATTGTAATTAAGTAAACAAACTTAATAATTTATATCCAATTAATCCTAAAATAGTGATAGGGACCATCATTAAGAAAGAAGAAATTCGATTAGCATTAGAGCGTTCTAATACAAGAATCAATATAATCCCGACTATCACTTCGGTATATCCAACAGGTAACATGTGACTATAGTCTTCAAAATTTAAAAGAATGTGAAGTCCATCCGTTACAAAAACTCCACTAATAAGTGCGCTTCCGAATTTATGAAGTGGATTTGTAGTATCTTTCCATAGAAAACCTGCAATTCCAAAGATAGTTCCTCCTATAAATGCACATACAATCCATACAGATATAAAATAAATAGAGTGAGCTACATTTGTAATAACTATTGCATAACCATAATAGCCTAATACCATACCGAGTAGTGCAAGGATACCAGAAAGTATAGCTGTACGCTTAGAATAACTAAAGCTAGCCACAAAAAAGGATGGAATTAACCAAACGCTTCCTAGATTAGCTAATGAATTCCAATGTCCTGGAAGTATACCTTGCCCCAATTTAGTTAGTATACCAACAATAATCCCTACTATAATCGGGATGAGAAAAATCCTTAAAAACATATTTAACTTTGTGATTTTTAATGTCCTGTCCATAAATTCAATCCTTACATTAAAATTTTCTACAAACATATAATAGCTTATTGTAAGGGTATAATCAATAAAGATTTATCGAAAAACAATAATTGATTATTGGATAACGAATAACATTTTGTTTTTATAATTAGATGAATAAAATATCAAGTACTCGTTACTCAACAGAATGGTAAATCAAATAATATATGAAAGTAATGGAATTTCCCAAAACATGTAATTCAATTTAGTATAAATCTCTCGTATTTTTACGAAATGATTTATGATAAAAAAGAAACGAAAAGGAATTGATATAGTTTCCTCCTATTTTTATTTATAATTTATTAGAAGGAGGGCTTTGTTACTAGTTGTGAATGTTAGGGGGATTGTAATGGATATTCGAAAAATGAAATATTTTATAACGGTGGCAGAAGAATTAAACTTTAGTCGTGCGGCAGAACGTCTAATGATGGCACAACCGCCTTTAAGTCAAGAAATTCGAAAGTTGGAAGAAGAATTAGGTGTTCAACTTCTTCACAGGACAAAAAGGATGGTTGAACTTACTGATGCGGGGAAAATCTTTTTAGAAGGTGCGCGACAAACGTTACTTCAAGTAGATAGAACCATTAAAGAAACACAGCTCGCGGATGAAGGGAAGATCGGACATATAATCATCGGTTTTGTCGATTCTACAGAAACGGTTATAAACATATTAAAAACCTTTCGAGAGCGGTTTCCTAAAATTCAGCTTATATTACGCGAGATGACAACAGACCAGCAAGTAAAGGCACTTTATGAAAAACAAATTCATATTGGATTTATTCGTTCTAAGCAGAATAATGAAATATTGTATTCTGAAGTTTGTTCTAAAGAACGTTTAAAATTGGTTTTATATGAAGATCACCCATTAGTTTCGTTACCCAATATTCCTATTAGAGAACTAGTAGATGAATCATTTGTTTTATTTCCTCGTCATTTCGGTACTAACTTTTATGATTTAATTATTAGTTACTTTTGGGAACATGGAGTAAGTTTAAATATTGTTCAAGAAGCAATTCAAATGCAGACGATTGTAAATTTAGTTGCAGCAGGAATGGGGATTTCTGTCGTTCCATCTTCGGTGGAAAGTTATAAAAAATCGGGAGTCACGTATAAAGACATTCAGGAACATACACCGGAGATAAACTTATACGCTGGATGGAGACAAGATGAAAAGTCTATCGTACTCGAGAACTTTTTAGCAGTTGTTAGAGAGATTTATAAGACTTCACAATTTGAATTTGAAAAATAAAGGCCCATCTTGAATGGATGGGCAGTAATGAACTTGGAAAGATACTATATTTATTGTTAAGTCACTAATCAATCAACCTGTTTTACTTGAATCATACTCAATGAAACCTTTTAGCACACTATCAATTTGACCCATAATTTCAGGTAACAATGTAACACTAGAAGCAATTACATTTTCTCTTATTTGCTCCGGATTGGAAGCGCCAATAATAGCAGAGGAAACAGCTGGATTTTGTAGTACCCAAGCAACTGCAAGTTGAGGTAGGGTGAGATGATTTTCTTGTGCAATAGGATTAAGTTTTTGTATAGCATTAAGTACATTACTACTCATCCAACGTTGTACGAGTTTGTTAAAAAACGGTTTTCCCGCATCTGAATTAGCTCGTGATTGGGTAGGGATTGGTTTGCCCGGTTGATACTTTCCAGTGAGAATGCCTTGTGCGAGGGGAGACCAAACAACTTGACCAAGTCCTTCACGTTGACATGTAGGTATTATGTCTGTTTCGATCACTCGCCACAACATCGAATATTGAGGCTGACTAGCAATAAGAGGAATATTCAATTCTCGGGCAAGCGCTGCACCGCGTGTAATTTGCTCCGAGGTCCATTCACTTACGCCTAAATAAAGGACTTTACCTTGTCTTACAAGATCTGAGAAAGCTAACATCGTTTCTTCAAGAGGAGTTGCTGTATCGAATCGATGTGCATAATAGACATCAATGTAGTCTGTATGTAGCCGTTGTAACGATGCATTACAATTTTCTATAATATGTTTTCGTGATAATCCACGATCATTTTTTCCGGGTCCGGTCGGATGGCATACTTTTGTACAAAGTTCTATACTTTCTCGGCGTATTCCTTTCAAAGAACGACCAAGTATTTCCTCAGCAATAGTTTCCGAATAAACATCTGCAGTATCGAACGTGGTAATTCCAACATCTAATGCGGCTTTCACACATTCATTTGCAGTATCTTCATTTACTTTTCCGCCATGGTTTATCCAGTTCCCATATGCAATCTTACTTACTGTTAATCCACTGTTTCCGAGTTTGCTAAATTCCATTGGAGAATCCCTCCTTAAAAATGATAACTTTATTATAAAAACTGAAATGTAGTATGTATAATATAAAGTTAATCATACAGTTATATAAAATTTATATAAGAGGGCGTGCTTAGAAGGGGATTATTAGGGGAATCTTAAAATAAAGTATGCTTGTTCAATTTGAAGTTAAGAAATGATAAATAGACCTAGAAGAAAACAATCTTTATAATAGCACATATAATTGCATTTACTCATACAGTACTATCATGGTACAATATGGTTACTAACGACGGAAAGGAATGATGGGTGGACGATGATTAACTAATCTTATTTTTAAATGTTGAAATTAAATAAATTTCAATTTCTAAAAAATAGGATTAGTCTGCCCAATTTCCATACAACGGTATTGCTATTTATGTTGCGCAATAGCTTATTTGGGTATAAATATTTTAACGACTAATCCTGCCAAATTTATTTGGGAGGATTTTTTTATTCTCCCTTAATGAAAGGGATCGGTATTATGAAAGAACTATTAAAATTAAATGATGTTTATGTTGAAATAAAGGAAAACACTTTGTTAGAGAAAATGAATGTGACAGTAAGGCAAGGGGATGTTATCGGATTAATCGGTAAAAACGGGGCTGGTAAATCAACGTTACTTCAATTAATAAATGGGAAAATTGAACCATCAAAAGGTACTGTTGAATGGATGCAAATGAATATGACAACAGCATATGTTGAACAAGAAAAAGAATTTTTTGTTAGTAAGGATATGATTGCAAAAGAAGCCGAACTTCTTGCAAAATGGGGCGTGCCAACGAACGATTTTCTAACTTTAAGTGGTGGTGAAAAGCTAAAAGTTCGATTAGCAAAAGGATTTGCTGAAAATCCTAATGTCTTAATATTAGACGAACCGACAAATCATTTAGATGAGATGAGTACGGAATTTCTCATAAAACAAATCAAAAATATGAAAGGTACAGTTATCGTCGTATCGCATGATCGATACTTTTTAGATGTTGTCGCAACAAGAATATGGTCAATTGAGGATAAGAAATTAATTGACCATAGCGGGAATTATACGAGTTATATGAAAGCACGTGAGCGTAAAAGAATGACGCAACAGCGTGAATATGAAAAACAACAAAAAAAGATTGAACAAGTAGAAACTCATATAAAAGAATTAAGTTCATGGTCACAAAAGGCACATGCACAGTCTACAAAACAAGAAGGAGTGAAAGAATTTTATCGTGTAAAGGCGAAGCGAATGGACGCGCAAGTTAAATCGAAACGAAAGCGTCTCGAAAAAGAGCTGGAGAAAACGAAGGTAGAACGTGTGAAAGAAGAGTATTCAGTTGAATTTTCCATTCAAGCGAGTAAAAAAGTAGGAAAACGTTTCTTAGAAGTAAAACAATTGCGGAAAGAATTTAATAAACGTATATTATTTGAAAACGTTAATTTTACTATCCAGCACGGTGAGAAGGTTGCGATGATTGGAGCAAATGGTAGCGGGAAAACAACGTTATTGAAGATGATTATGGGAACAGAAACTACCGAAGGAGAAGTATGGATTTCACCATCAGCAAACATTGGATATTTAACACAAGAAGTATTTGATTTACCGCTTGATAAAACACCAGAAGATTTATTTTATAAAGAGACATTTGAAGAAAGAGGAAAAGTCCAAAATTTAATGAAACATTTAGGATTCCAAGCTACTCAATGGAAAGAGCCAATTGAGTATATGAGTATGGGGGAAAGAGTGAAATGTAAGCTCATGGCTTATATTTTAGATGAAAAAGATGTACTTATTTTAGACGAACCAACGAATCACCTTGATCTACCTTCACGTGAACAGCTTGAAAATACATTAGCTGAGTATAATGGAACACTCATTATCGTTTCTCACGATCGATATTTTCTGGAGAAAACAACTAACGTAAAACTTGTGTTTTTAAACAATACGATACAAAAGCAGCTCGAAGAACCTACGAAAACAAGAGATGAAATTGAAGAGCTACGTTTAACACTAGAAACAGAGAGACAAGAAGTATTAGGTAAATTAAGCTTTTTAACTTCTAAAGACAAAGAATATAAAGAACTGGACGAACGGTTTATGGAGCTTACGAAGCAGATCAAGGCGCTTTAACGTAAATAAGGGGGATTAATATGGGAATAGAGAGTTTGACTAAGTTATTTAAAATAGATTGTGGTGATATATACCTACAAGAGTTTACGGTCAAAGATGCAGAGAGTATTTATAAAATAGCAAATCAACCAGAAATAGAAAAGTTTTTACCCGACTGGAAATCAACGAAAGAACAACGAGTTAATTGGGTTACAAATGATGAAATACCAGAAAACAAAGCATTTCTTGATGCAGTGAGAACTACGACTAACATAAATGATCACATATTGAGGCTAGGAATATTTAAGAAAACCACAAATGAATTTATTGGATGGTGCTGCACAAGTCTGAAAGATGAGCTTCCTGCACCGAATAGAGAAATTATGTATGCTGTTTCAAGTGAATATCATAATAATGGATATGCAACGAAAGCGACACAAGGCTTGATCGGCTATTTGTTTGAAAATACAAATGTGGATGTCCTTAACGCAATTGCATTAATTAATAACGTACCGTCAAATAAAGTGATTGAAAAATGCGGGTTCGTTTATTTGAGTCAACAGACGATAGAAAACCAAATTTATAATCATTATGTATTGAGTAAATCCGAATGGGTAAAAAATAGTGCTCTTTAAAGGGGATCATGCAATGCAAAAAGCTTAGAGTTAAAATTCTAAGCTTTTTTGCATTTTAAAGTACTAGTTAACCAAATTATGTGTAGATTCTGGATGTGCGTTTCACCAAAAACAAATGTAGCAAGTAGTACATGCGAGAACTATTTCATAAACAGTATATTCAAAAGGTATTTGGAAAATTTTGTCGAATATATGTATCTATGAAAACACTAATTTCTCACTCAAATTATCCTACACATGGTTTAGTAGAAGAATGCACGGCAAAAGTGAAGGCAGCAAAGATTTGCATTTAAAATTAATAATTGAGTGTAAGTGGATTGCATGTTTTAAAATATGAAATTTTAAATGGGGGGGAAAGCGTATTATCATTTGGTTTCGTCACTTACCACAAATAAGTATGGATTGGTCAGAATGGTCTCCTTTTATACAAAATGATTGGCACCGAAAACATTATATGAAGTTTGTATATGTACTTCAAATCATTATTTTTCTAATACCGTATTATTTTGGAGCAAGCTTCACCGATCTTAATATATTATATCTCATCATCATAGGCATTTTGGTCTTCATTATTCATGAATGCCTACACATTATTGTTATAAATAATAAAGGTGATATTAGCTTAACTTGTAGTGGAATATTTTTTTGGCTAAATACGAATGCAATTCTATCCAAAGCGAGATTTTGGATCTTTATGAGTTTTCCTATTATTGTACTATCGGTAATACCGGCCATTATATCATCTTTTGTATCAGGCAATATTAAATCAATCTTATTATTTGTATGTTGGATAAACGCAATAATTTCTGCTTCAGATATATATAATTCATTATTAATTGCGATTAAACCGAAGAAATCAATTTTTTGTAGAGGTTATTATAAAGTGGAAGACAATAAAAAAGGGTATCTCAAAAAAATTTCAACTAAAGGCATTAGTTAAAAATATAACTTTGGGAAGTAAAAGACCGATCAAGCAATCGGTCTTTTCTCGTTTTTATAATAAAGATTTGATATACAATTGTATTTCCTATCACTATACAATTATTATAAGATAGTTATGCGTTAATTTTAATTTGTAAATAGTTTTATTATCGGTTTTTTCAGAAATCTTACAAGCGTGTAAGATAAATGAAAGATGAATCAATATGAGCTATAAGACAATTCATTTACACTCTATTATGAGAAGTGCAAATGAAGGGAGAATAGAAATGGAAATTTTACATGCGAAAAATATTAGTAAAGTATATAAAGGGAAAATACCTTTTAAAGCATTAGTGGATATTGATTTATCAATTCAAGAAGGTGAATTTATAGGGATCATGGGGCCATCAGGTAGTGGAAAAACAACGTTATTAAATATGGTATCTACTATCGACTCCCCATCCTCAGGAGAAATAGTAATAAATGGTACAAATCCTTTTCAATTATCATCCGAAGATTTAGCTTTATTCCGTAGAAAGCAATTAGGATTTGTATTCCAATCATTTAATTTACTTAGCACGCTTACAGTGAAGGAAAATATCGTATTGCCGATGACATTAGATGGTGTTTTTGTGCAAGAAATGAACAAGCGAGTGGAAGAAATTGCAGTGAAATTAAATATTACAGATATATTGAATAAAAGAACATTTGAAATATCAGGGGGACAAGCTCAAAGAACAGCAATCGCTCGTGCAATTGTTCATAAGCCGCAATTATTACTTGCAGATGAACCAACCGGGAATTTAGATTCTAAATCTTCAAATGATGTAATGGAGATGCTTGATACGCTTAACAAGGAAGAAAAGGCAACGATGATGTTAGTTACACATGATCCGTATGCAGCGAGTTATTGTAGCAGAGTTATTTTTATAAAAGATGGTCAATTATATAATGAAATTTACCGAGGTGAAAGTAGGCAAGCATTTTATCAAAAGATTATGGATGTCCTTTCTTTGTTAGGAGGGAAAAGGCATGACTTTTCGTCAATTCGCATTTAATAATATTTTTCGCAATAAGCGTACATATGCTGCTCATTTTTTAAGCAGTGCATTTTCGATTATGATTTTCTTTACGTATGCTCTTTTATTATTTCATCCTGATTTACAAGGTGAGTTACAGTCGACAAGTGCAACAATAAGTGCATTTGGTACATTGGGATTTTCAGTTTCGCAAGGTTTGATTTTTGTATTTTCATTTTTCTTCATTCTATATTCAGTAAGTTCGTTTTTAAAAACGCGTAAGAAAGAATTTGGTATTTTAATGATGCATGGTATGTCAATGAGGCAGCTTAAGAAGTTATTGTTAATTGAAAATATGCTAATTGGACTTGGCTCAATTTGTATTGGGATCCTCATCGGTCTCATATTTTCTAAACTAGTTTTATTAATAAGTGCCAATGTATTAATGATAAATAACGGTTTACCTTTTTATATACCAGTACAGGCTGTATTATTAACAATTGTCACGTTTCTTTTCTTATTTTTAATCGTTTCGTTAGTTACATTTAAAACGGTTAAAGTAACAGAACTTGTGGAACTTATGCAAGCTGGTGAAAAGCCAAAACCTGAACCGAAATCATCAATTTTATTATCACTTTTTTCATTATTTAGTATAGGATATGGCTATATTTTAGTATTTCGCTTTATCTCAAATTATAGTTTTATTACGCTCGGAATAGGTGTGCTCCTAGTAATTATAGGAACGTACTTTTTATATACACAGTGTAGCGTATATATATTGTACCTTGCAAAAAGGAGTGAATCTTTCTTTTTAAAGAGAACAAATATATTAACATTTTCAGAATTAATATACCGTATGAAAGATAATGCAACGATGTTTTTTATAGTATCTATTATTTCGGCAGTTGCTTTTACAGCAATTGGAACGACAGCTGCTATTGGAAATAAAGATTTGGTAAGAATGACAAACCCATATACATTTCTATATATAGGGCCTGAAAAAGACAAAATGGTGGACGAACATCTTTCTATTATAAAACAAAACCTTTCTGATGCTAATATTCCATATCGAATGGCTTCATCTTCATATATATATACAGAAAGTAACGTATGTGTAATGAAGTTAAGTGAATATAACGATCTTGCGAGAGCACTCGGTTATCAACAAGAAACGATTGAAAAAGAAGATGAAATTTTACTAATCCCTGGAATGGTATCGCAGAAACAAGAATTTAAAAATGATGACTATAAAAAGGATATTGAGGTCATTCAAGGAGAGTGGACAAAGACATTTCGTGTTAAAAAAGCTCTAGAAAATTTAGTTTTACCACATGATTCTAATAGTATTTATATAGCTGTTCAAGATCATATATATGATGGGATTCCTTTTAATGTTAATCAAAATGATATAGTTGTTCGAGATCGTACTTACGGATTTGTTGTAGATGACTGGTTGAAAACGAAAGAGATCTCAAACCAATTAAATAGTATATTTAGTAAAGAAGTTAAAGAAAGAGATTTCCATTTTCAAGCTCTAACATTAGATTTGTTACGTGCAAAACAAACAAATGGATTATTACTTATGGCAAGTGTTCTAGTTGGAATTGTCTTCTTTACATTTGCTGCTAGTTTTATTTACTTCCGGTTATATACGGATTTGGATCGTGATCAACAGCAATATAAAATGATTTCGAAAATGGGATTAAGTAAACGAGAATTAAAAAAAGTTGTAACGAGACAGTTAGTATTAATGTTTTTCTTACCGATTGTTATTGCAGTGATTCATACTGTAGTTGCTTATACCGCATTACAACAATTAGTCGATTTTTCCATTTTAAATAGCTCTATCGTTATTTTAATTTCATTTATATGTATACAGGTTTTATATTTCTTTATAACACGTTGGCGTTATTTACAAAAGCTTTATAAAACTATGGAGCAATAGAGTATATCAGCTTATAAGATTGCACAAAAGTATATAAAAAAGAAGTGAATTAAGAAAGGAATTGTGATGAAAAGAACATTAACCATTTTTATGTTAATTATAATACTTTTAATAAGCTTTAGTGCTTGCTCTAAAAATGAAAACAGACTTCCAGCCAACGGTGTATTAATAATCGGAGACGAAAATTATACTTCACCGATTATTAATCGTTATAAGGAGATTACGAAAGAAAATGAAGTGTTTTCTGTAAAAATAGATACATTTGGAATAGGACAAGTAGTAATTTTAAATGAATCTACAGCGCAAGCGTTGATTAAAACAAAGGTTTTTCGTGAAAGAGAGAATGGATCCAAATTTAGACCTTTAGATACGTTACCTAATTTACCAAAAGAAGGATCACTTTTGTTTGCAAGTGAAGATGAAAAAAAATTGAAAAGTATTGAATTAGAAGAAACGGAGATTGCTGTTAAATACGGTAGTGATGCTTGGATAGGTAACACTCGTAAATATCCAACCCAATATTATGTAATTGTAGCAAAAGATAGCGTGTATAAAGAAATAAATGCAAAAGAGACGAAAATGCACCTGCTCCACTTGAAAAAGTCTTTAGGTGATGAAAAACCTAAAATGTCGACAGATAATACATTGATTAATGAAAAGGTAAAAGTAGACAAGTTAATTGAAGGTTATAAAGGGGAAGTATCATTTCAGTTTGTAACGATTGGAGAAAAATCTTAAAAAAGAGTTCGAGGTTGATAGAATTTTTATCAACCTCGAACTCTTTTTAATACCATATAAATAACTTACATTACTTCATTTAACCGTGTCCCGTTCGTTTCTTCAATACCATTTGCATATTGAACCGAACTATCTTGAGTTTCCTTCTCTTTACGAGCCTTTTGTAGCATTTCAAGTATAATCCATAAAGGAACACCTTTATCCTTTAACATCTTCCATAAATCTAATTCATTAAATTTATGCTCAGGTTGTTTCATTTCTTTTTCAGATGAACGAATATCAAACTTGATTGGATCATTTGATTTTTTATCTTCAAGTTTAGTAGAAGTGGTGTTATTATGCTCAAGACTAGAGGTGGTTATTTTAGTAGGTTGAGATAATCTATTCATATTTAACCCGATTTGCATAGCGCTTTTCCTCCTATTTATGTAATGAAGGCAGTTTTCTTATAATGTATAGATTGGTTTAACATATGAGGAAACTATAATCAATTATAAATTCAAATAATCAGATTTACAAGTCATCATGATGAACATGATCGTCTATTTATATTTTTTGTTGATTAAATGATGGAATAGTAAATATCGATAGAATAATTGTAGGGAAACTATCATGATTATCAAAATAAATATTAATAAGGCGCTCTCAATGGAATTCGAGGGCGCTATATATTATATTGAAAGAGGGATTTGGTAGAAAAATATGGGGGGATATTATGAAAATTCAAGTTGTATTATCAGGATATGGAACAGTTGGCAGAGAGTTTGTAAAATTATTAAACGAAAAATATTCATATATATATGAAACATATGGGATTCAATTAATTGTAAGTGGCGTGTTAGGTAGAAATGTTGCAATACATAATGAGGATGGCTTATCTATTCATCACTTATTAAGGTATGGTGGCGGTAGCTCTGCAATTGAAAAGTATATTGAACATTATCCGAAGGAACGAGTAACAGATAACATAAGTGGTACTGTACTGGTGGAATCGACTGTTACAAATCTTAAAGATGGAAATCCAGGAAAACAATATATAAAACAAGCGATTGAGAAACAAATGGATATAGTAGCAATTTCAAAAGGTGCACTCGTTACAAACTGGAGAGAAATAAATGAAGCAGCAAAAAATGCAAATGTACGAATTCGATATAGTGGTGCGACCGCGGCCGCATTACCGACACTTGATATTGGTCAATTTAGTTTAGCTGGTTGCCATATTGAAAAAATAGAAGGAATATTAAACGGGACTACTAATTATATTCTTTCGAAAATGAATGAGGAAGATATTACGTTTGAAGAAGCGCTGAAAGATGCGCAACGTAAAGGAATTGCTGAAACGAACCCAATATTAGATGTAAGTGGTTCTGATAGTGCTTGTAAATTGTTACTTTTGACAAACAGTTTAATGGGAACAGAAAATACGCTTGCAGATATACATATAAAAGGAATCGAACATGTTACACAACAACAAATTCGAAATGCTAAGGAACATAATAAATATATTAAATTAATAGCTTCAGCATATAAGGATCAGGATGGTAAAGTTGCTTTTAAAGTAGAACCGTACGAAATAGATAAGGATCATCCGCTAGCAAATGTAAATGGGACAGAAAAAGGGATTACGTTCTTTACAGATACGATGGGACAAGTTACTACAATTGGTGGTGCTTCTAATCCACGCGGAGCCGCAGCAGCAGCTTTAAAAGATATTATTAACTTATATCGTAAAGATCTGTACCGTATTAGTGAGGAGTGACATCCACCATTGATTATTAGCCTTTATTTTTATAATACCGTACCGCCCTTTATAAAAAATACATATGTAGTGGACCTTTTGAGAATGAAATAATTATGCAAAAATGATTGCAGGGGGTAAGGAATTGTTTAAAGATTTTAAAGTTGTCAAAGATCGTCCCGTTTATATTCAATTGAAAGATTATTTGAAAAAGATGATTATGAAAGGGCATTTGCTTGGGGATCAAAAAATTCCTTCAACAAGGGAGCTAAGCGAATTACTAAGTGTGAGCAGAAATACAGTACTCGCTGCTTATGCCGATTTAGAGCAAGAAGGACTCATTTATGCAGTTAAAGGAAAAGGAAATTTTGTTGCGAAGGTTGATATATCGAACACTTCGTCAGTTGAAATAGATTGGAAAAATAAACTTAATACAGTTACCTTATTAGCGGATGAATTAGATTTAATGAAACATGGTGTTCGCTGGGAAAAAGGAATGATTGTTTTTAACAGCATTGCTCCGGACGAAAAGCTATTTGATGTGGAAAACTTCAAAAGAGCTTTTCTTACTCGTATGTCCATTGAAGGTGATGTTGTATTAAACTACGGATATGCTAAAGGTTATAGACCGTTAATGAATTATCTACTTCATTACATGGAAATGAAAGGCGTAGATACTTCGAACAAAGATATTTTAATTACAAATGGGTTTACTGAAGGATTGGATATTGTACTTTCCTCGTTATCCAAAAAATCGGGGCGGGTTATTTGTGAGAACCCGACGCATCATGCTGCACTGAAGCTTTTCCGTTTACATGGACTTGAAGTGCATGGAATTAATATGAATGAAGATGGCATCGATACGAACGAAGTAGAAAAAAGTTTGCGTGAAAAGGATTTTGATTTCGCGTATTTAATTCCTTCTTATCATAATCCAACTGGTATTGTTACGAGTTCGGAGAAAAGAACGGAACTGATGAGATTATTTTCAAAATATAAAATTCCTATTATAGAAGATGGGTTTAATGAAGAACTACGTTATTCAGGTTCACATTTAGCACCATTATTAACCTTTGCTGGCGCTGGTAATAATGTGATTTATATTAGTAGTTTTTCGAAGGTACTTTTCCCTGGTTTACGTGTAGGATGGATTATTGCAGATAAAGAACTAATTCATCATTTAGAAAGTGTAAAAAGAGCAAGAACGATTCACACATCTACGTTAGATCAAGCTGTTCTATTTCAATATTTACATGAAGGCTATTTTGAAAAATATTTAAAAAAGGCAAGATCAGTTTATAAGAAAAAATATGAGTTAGCGGTTGGGGCGTGTAACGAGTACATTCCGTTTCAAAGAATGACCGGTGATGGTGGCCTCCATTTATTTATAGAGTTAGAAGAAAAAATTCATGCCCGTACGCTTTTGCAAAAGTGTTATGAGCAAGGGGTTACATTTTCTCCAGGAGATGTTTTTTATTCTGATGGAGGAGGAGCGAACACTTTTCGATTAGGATTTTCACGTCTGAAAGAAGAAGATATAGTTCGGGGAATCAAAATAATTGGTGGTACAATAAAAAATGAAATTTGGAGTTGAGGAAATGAGAATTGGCGTTATTATGGGTGGAGTATCTTCTGAAAAACAAGTATCAATTATGACTGGAAATGAAATGATCGCACATTTAGATAAAAGTAAGTATGAAATAGTTCCAATTACGTTAGATGAAAAAATGGATTTAATCGAAAAAGCGAAGGGCATTGATTTCGCGTTGCTCGCATTACACGGAAAATACGGAGAAGATGGGACAGTTCAAGGAACACTTGAAAGTTTAGGTATTCCTTATAGCGGAAGCAATATGTTATCTAGCAGTATATGTATGGACAAAAATATTTCGAAAAAGATTTTACGTTATGAAGGCATAGAAACACCAGATTGGATTGAACTTACAAAAATGGAAGATCTAAATCTTGATGAATTAGATAATTTAGGGTTTCCATTAGTGGTAAAACCCAACTCTGGTGGTTCAAGTGTTGGGGTGAAAATTGTCTATGATAAAGACGAATTAATCTCGATGCTGGAAACTGTGTTCGAATGGGATTCTGAAGTAGTAATAGAGAAGTATATAAAAGGTGACGAGATTACATGTTCAATTTTTGATGGAAAACAGTTACCTATCATTTCAATTCGACATGCAGCTGAATTCTTTGATTACAATGCGAAATATGATGATGCTGGTACAATTGAAGAAGTTATCGAACTTCCAGCTGAATTGAAGGAACGTGTAAACAAAGCGTCACTGGCTTGTTATAAAGCTTTGAAATGCAGCGTTTATGCGAGAGTTGATATGATGGTGAAGGACGGTATTCCATATGTAATGGAGATTAATACTTTACCAGGGATGACACAAGCAAGTTTACTACCAAAAAGTGCAGACGCGGCTGGAATTCATTATAGTAAACTATTAGATATGATTATTGAAACTTCAGTAAGAGTAAGACAAGAAGAAGGATTTTAAGTAGTGGTTGCATGAATACTTTTGACAGTAACATGAAGTATGTTATGATGAATACAATACGAAAATTAAATATTTATCCACTAGGGGGGCCTATTATAGGCTGAGATTAAATGCAAATTTGAGACCCTTAGTACCTGATCTGGTTAATACTAGCGTAGGGAAGTGGGAAGACATTACTATTTTATGAATAAATACTGTCAATTTCACTTTCTTTACGCCTGTAAAGAAAGTTTTTTTGTTTTACAGATTTAATAATTGTGGGTAAATACTTAAATTTTATACATAATTGGAGGGATTTAAATGACTTTTTCACAATCATTACGTAAAGAAGTAGATTCAATTTGGGAAGCTAGTTTTCAACACCCTTTTGTAAAAAAACTTGGTGAAGGAACGTTAGATTTAGCTAGTTTTCGCTATTACGTGCTTCAAGATTCATATTATTTGAGTCATTTCGCTAGAGTACAAACTTTAGGTGCTGCAAAGGCTCTAGAATTAGAAACGACAGCTCGGATGGCACACCATGCTCAAAATACATATGAAGCAGAATTATCTTTACATGAGAATTTTGCGAAAAAACTAGGGATTACACAAGAAGAAAAAGAGAATTTTATCCCAGCTCCAACTGCATATGCATATACTTCACATATGTATCGTGCTGCGTATGAAGGACATTTAGGTGATATCATTGCGGCAATTTTACCTTGCTATTGGTTGTATTATGAAATTGGTGAACGTTTAAAAGAGTGTCAGCCAGAAGAGCCAATTTATAACGAATGGATTTCTGCTTACGGATCTGATTGGTTCCGTACATTAGTTGAAGAGCAAATTACACGATTAGATGCAATAGCTGAAAAAGTAACAGAGGCAGACCGAAATCGAATGAAACAGCACTTTATTATTAGCAGTCAATATGAATATTCATTTTGGGAAATGGCCTATACTTTAGAAAAGTGGCCGGTGAATACAGAAATAAAAAATGTAATTGGATAATGAGTAGAGGTATTGCTATTCACAGGTATGAATAATACTTATGAATAGGATTTCACCAAAGAAGTATCGCAATAAGACGCATTAATCTAAGTGCGTCTTTTTTCAATTTATAAAAATGAACCCATGGAAAAAATAACCTAAAAATAGGTGTATGAACAAGGTGCATCATATAGTGTTAGGTCATATTTTGTAGGGGTACGTATTGAACTTAGTTTATCCCGCTTTAATGGGCAATAAGCCCCCCACTTCAAAATTCAGCGAAAGCAAAGAAGTTAGGTGGGGATCAACTGCCCATAAAAGTCCGATTGGTGAGGGCTGATAATCAGTGGGGGATGAAGAAAACCCCCACTGATTAAAGTTTCACTTTATAGCGCTATTTTTACTTAGATTTAACGAACAGAAATATAAGAAAGCATTGAAAAAGTTGAAGTTTATAAACGGAGGGCATGAAAATGAATAATTTTCAACAAGAACTACAAGCGTTAAGCCTTAATGATTACCAGCCTGGAAATATCGTATATTGGGAACAACAAAACCAAAATCCATATTACTATATTGAAGATGTTGCTCGTCGCTGCGGAGGCTGTGGAGGGCGTTGTGGAGGTTGTGCAGGTCGCTGTGGTGGATTCCGTTGTATTGGTTGCTTCGGTTGTTTTGGTTGTGGCGGCTGCGGAGGTTGTGGTAGCTGTGGTAGTTGTTCAAATTGTTTTAATGGTTTTAGTGGTACTACTGATACAACTGGTACTATTGTAACATATGAATATTAATATTAAAAAATGAGTCCATTTGTGAAGCATTATATAACTTTTATAAAAGAATTTGATAAAAACTGATGTAGCACTCAAGTGAAAGAATGATATTTAGGTGTAAATCAAGATAAGATAGAAAAAGCAATGATTAGATTTAAAGTTTAATCATTGCTTTTTTATATTTTTATCATCAATTAAGAAATCTGTTGCTTCTAGTTAGTGGGTAGCGAAAGAAATTATTACAACTATGTAAGATTAATGTAATGTTAATCGATAGTAAATGAAGACACTTGAGTGTATTTTAAAATATTGGGGTAAGTAAAATTTTATTAGGAAGTGTATTAAAATGATTGAAATTAAATCTATGATCCATTCGTACAAACTAAAGAGAAAAGTAGCAAGGGATTTATACGGAAACAGAGATGAATTGACACTGTTATTAAATGAATGTAATAAAATGAAACACACAGTAACATGTGAAAAAAAGAAAAATAATATATTATCTCGTTTACAATTAATTTATCAAAATATGAAATTAGATAAACGGTATCCTCTTCCAATTACTTTTAATAGTAAATTATTGGATCGATTAGAAAAAGAATCTTTTTATTCTATTGAGGAAGGTATAGCATGTCTACAATTAATGTTAGATATAAATTATGAGAAAATAAAACAATATGGATCGAGTACAAGTAGGTCATTTGTTCCATTATCGCAGTCTTCCATTTGTCTTGCTGATTGTGTTTGTATAACTGGATTTGTATTAGGATTACTAGGTGTAGTTACAGTTGGAGGATTAGTGTTATCTGTATGTTCAATTACATAAAGGTTGATATCTGTAAAAAAAGGGCATCGTTTTAAGGTGTTCTTTTTTAGTATTATTGTAAAATTACTGTAAATAATAAATACATTATATTAATAATATTGTATAATTTGAATGTATTAAAATAAAGATATTAGAGGTGTCGTATATGATTACTTTTAATTTTTAAATCAGTCTTTTTAATAATTTATTATTCGGAGGAATCTTTATACTTTTCTTTTAAATACTTGGTATAAATCGATTAGATTAAGTGATAATTTTTCTAGTTTTTTGTGATCAAGAAAAATGAAGAAAGGAAGTAATCATTTTATGGAAAAATTAAAGTTATTAACATTTGAAAATATAGTAGAACCTCTCTTAAACGAAAGTGTGTCATTTATATATTTCCCTATTGATTGGCTTGATATTGTAGAGATACATTATAAGACATTTTTATTAACAAGTAAGTTGAAACGATTGAATGAAAGATTATATGATATGTTTTCTGATATATTATTTATTCAGCATAATCCGTATGTATTAAGTGAAAATACACCATGGATTGTATCGAAAGAACCTATTAGAAAAGAACAACTCGATTATATTTTCCAAAGTTGGTATGAGGTAATTCATGATTGGAAACCTAATAAATTAATAGAATTGCCAAAATATGAATGGCATTATGATTTAATTTCTAACTTAACAGTACTACATGATAATGAAATATATTCTAAGTGGGTGCCTGCTTTAATTTCTTATATTTTTTGTGAACAACCTGTACGGATAGAGAATATCAATGAAGAAGATATATATTTTTCTCCTCTTAGATCACAAAATATTTGTGAGGCAATGTCAGAGCCTATTAAAGATGAAAAAACTCAAGATTATTTCGCCTATGTATATCGTTTCGAATGTATCACGCGCGGGGGCGAAAATATTCCATTATTAAATGTTTCTATAGGAATTCGGAGGTTTTACCAAGAATATAACCATCCAGATATTCCTTTGCTATTAAGACGAAAACGGGGCATGATATTGGTTTCTACTCCAGAATTTGCATCGAATAATAAGAAATTACGATTTGTAAAACTAAAAGTTCAGCAGGCTATAAACGGCATAAAATGGATTAAGATATTTAGAAATTTAAAAGATGATTTTCGTATAGGTGGAGAAGTTGAATTAGAGCATATTCTTCAATATCCGAAAGATTATATGATAGGAACAAATATTAGGGTGTTGCTTCCATACAATGAGAGAATATATAAAGTTCAAGGTACTAAAATAAAACCTGGTATAAAAGTAAAAGAAAGAGAGCATCTATTTAAAGGGTTTCAGCAAAAATTCGCTAATTTCACATTACTACCAGAATGTAAAAAGGTAGCAACAAATAATGAAAATGAATTATTCCCTTTAATTGCACCAAAAGGATTAGAGACTATAACGTTAGAAATATGGTCTGAAAAAATCTCGTTGGAAGTTGAACAAGCGTTATTTGAAAGTGAAATTGTGTTAGCTCAAATCGGTGAGTCATTATATGTTTTAAATGCAGATTCTCCAGTATTGTTAAAAATAGTAAGATGTAATATTGAAAAAGTATTGCAAAATCCATATAAAATGCAATATTGCCAGAAATACAAAACAAATTTAGTAGAGGATGTTATGAAAGCGGTTTATGCTACTGCAGGTGAGCGCAATGATGCGACATTGGCGTTAATCGCAATGAAAAATTGTGATGGGCGTGAAAAAATCGATCCAAAGCAAATCGTTAGAGAAGGGTTTGCACGAACAAACCGTATTTCAGCATTTATTAATTTATTTATAGGCCAAAGTGTAACCCATAAAACAATAATAAATTGTATTCGTAGTTTATTAGAACAAAAAGGATTTTTGAAACGTAGTTGGAATAAAATAAATTTACCTTGTACATATGTTAATTTATCAATTGAACGAATCTCGAAATTTGATTTCTTACCTATTATTTCACAAATAAAAGGAAAAGAAATTTCATATAAATTATATGGTAATACAGAGTGGCAAACGATTGATTGCTTGTTATTAAATGTAAATAAACATAATACCTTTTTACCACAACCTTCAAAAAGAAATGATATGGGAATTCAATTTAAACAATTTGTTTTTGAAACATTAAAGGGAATTTTACAACGTGCAAAAGAGAAAAATGAACAAGTGTATTTCATTGTAGATGCGCATTTAAGAAAATATTGGATGAAAGAGTTACAAAATAAAAAAATTGATATAGATATTTTACCGGAGATTGTTCCTGATGTGCTAAAGGTTCCTAATTTAAATGTTATAAGAATAAATACATCTTTTGATACACCAAAATACGGTGTGATAGAACGTGATGATGTTCCTGAGGGCACAAGTTTATATGTAGATCAAAAAGGGATGTATTATAGTACTGGTGAATATTCGCTAAATGGTAGTGAAACATCGCAGCGATACATACTTGAAATATTAACGCTAGGTGTAAAACCTGTAGAAAGGAATTACATCGCTAAAATGATACACTATATGTGCTGTAATTCAAGTATGCTTCAGGAAAAAAATATACATATGCCGTATTTTATGCATATGGCGAAAGTAATAAAGAGCTATATGACGGATATAGATGCAAGAGAATTTAAAGAGTTTGATGATGAATTGGATGTAGATATAATGAAAATAGAAAAGAATGATTCAATCTTTCTGCTTTAAATAATAGTAGACAAATCCTGCTCGTTATATTGATCAGGATTTGTCATTTTTTCATGTAAATAAGGATATCCTTTGTCATGTATCTTTTCTTTTATGTATTTACTTTATTTACATACAGGATTAAGATATTTTTTAGAAATACAAAATCTACATCCTATGGAAAAGCAATATGAATTGATTTAAAAGAAATTTGAAAGGAATGAGGAATTGTGAAGAAATTAGATGTGTTATTAATGCTATTAAGCGGCCTCTTTCCAGTTGCAGGAATTATGAAGCAAATCCCACTTGAACAATCTTTATATATTGGAGGCCTATTATTTTTTACTAGTTTCGGTAGCTATTTTGCGAAAAAAATATATTCACGTATATGTAGTTGGATAGCTTACGCGCCATTTATAACACTACTGTTAGTCATTTGGCATCAAGATATTTCAATAAGTTCCATAATAGCGAATGCGAAAATTGCCGCTTGTATCGCTTTAATTCCATGTTTATTTCGTTTTCGTACATATGGACTTACTTTAGGTTTATTCTCATTATGGGCCGCTTTACTATGGGATATTAAAGAAGTACAGTCGTTAGTTATACTTGAACGTATGTCGAGTTTAATGACAAGTCATTACTTATATCTTCTATTGTTAGTTGGAGGACTTATTTTAGGTGGATTACTTGCGATGCTATTACATCGTAAAGAGCAGGATGATAATAAAGAAAATATAAATCTACTTCAACAAAAAAAGAAACGCAAAAAATTATCATTTAAGATTCCACTTCCAAAATTACCGAAAGTAAAGATAAAATTATTTAAGTTTGGTGGAAAAGCATCAAAACGAAAAACACCAGAAAACATACGTGAGCATAATTACGAAGAACCAGCTGCAACTGCAACATATGAAATGAAAGAGCAAATACAACAATATAAAGAAGGTACTGCTCAAGGACAAACGAGGATGGAACGTCGTAGGAATAGGTATAATGTATAAAATATTTCAGTAACCCCTTTAATGATGTATCATTAAAGGGTTTTTTTATGTAATTTATAGATTACTAATGTGGAAATTGTAGCATACTCTAAAGTTGAGGACTTAAATAAAATAATGGGAGGATAAAATGCTTATTATTACATCCATTTCGGTCTGTATATTATTTTTACTTAGTTTTTTACATGTTTACTGGGCTTTCGGAGGTAAGTGGGCGACAAATAGTGTCATTCCAACAAAATCTGGAGAAAAGGCGTTTATACCAGGTACAGGAATGACATTGTTCATTGCGTTATTATTAAGTATGGCAGCAATAATTTTATTACAACAAACCAATGTTGTTCATTTTGCATTTCCAAATATTATTGTTCAAATAGGATCCTGGATTTGTATGATTGTGTTTTTAATAAGAGTGATTGGTGAGTTTCATTATTTTGGTATCTTTAAGCGAAAAAAAGATACGCAATTTGCTAAAATGGATACTGTTTTATATATACCACTTTGTGCATTTTTATCTTTATCATTCTTACTAGCAATAATATCGTGAATAGAAAATAGTACCTGCTTTCTTTAAAATAAACGTGAATTAGCAAGGAGTAAAAGTGAGAAATCTAGTAGGAAATAAAAAGGATGTAAGCGTCTTCTTATCGAAGTATAGATTATTATGAAAGGCGGCGACACTATGAAGTATGTAAAAGTATGTATGAATGGCGGAAGCGAACACAAATTCTCGATGACTTTAGATCGGTTTGAAGAACTTATTACTACAGAGAATGGACTATTAGAAAATAAATTAGTTAGTATTGAAAATGTAATGATTAATCCTACTAATATATCTTCTGTAGTTGAAAAAATTGGTGTACCGGCTAAGTTTATGGAAGCTTAAAAATTGGTACATAAAAAACATCCATAGGGATGTTTTTTTATTTATAAATATGATAATTGTACAATGAATATATGAGCAGGATTTTTAGCAATACGTATACATTTGATGTGTAATAGGTGCACAATAAAATAAGTACAAGCATATAGTATTAAGTAGGACAAGACCTTCGTGTCCTACTTAATACTCAGAAAAAACCTCTATCACATGAGAGCATCCAATTGCAGGGTGCTCTTTTTTTATCCAGCTCTTTAACTTTCAATTTTAAACATATCTTTGATGTTAATAAATATTAAAAATAATATAATAGCAAACATTAAGTTAGATAAATAGAAATTTTGATGAAATAGTAATTCGAAGATGACATCGAAAACATATAATAAGGCGATGGTAGGTAATATACAAATAAATAAAAATCTCCAATTTTTTAGATAATGTTTATAATTAGTAAATACTTTTTCCATAAACATAGCTCCTGTGTTTTTTATTTTCTATATAATTATACATTTAAATAAAAGGATTTACAAAAAGTTATTTAGCTATTAAAAATATTATTTAGCTGTAGCAATCTGAATAATAAACGCTTTTACTTTAAAACACTTTTAAAGAACGATACTAAAATGATACACTATAATCTACGTTATTTTAGAAATGAATAGAGGGATTTGTGTGATAGATAAAATCAAAAATGTTGTAGAGGATATGTATGAAGAGGAAGCAAAGCATTTACTTCAAAGTATTCTAATACAATTAGATGTATTAGACGGGAATTATAACGAAGATATGATAAAAAATTTAACGAGTATTCCTAAGCAATTGACAAGTCATGCGACTCAGGAAAAGAACGTAAGAGAAAGTATACACATTCATATCGCCTTTGATGATTCAACAGCTGGTTGTTTAAAATATATGTTGAAACAGGAAGGATTACTTGAGGAGAGTGTAGTTTCATTCTCTGAATTCTTTTCAATTGGGCCTGTTCATCAATTACATACAAATGAAGGTCAATTAGCAAGAAAAGAGTGGTTATTAAATAACTTAACTTCTTATGATTGTTATTTTGAAGAAGAGTATTTACCAAAATTTAAGGAAACTTTAGAAGTTCTACATTCAATTCCAAATGAAACACCAATTACCATTTGGAAGGCAGATAACGCACATGAACATGTAGGCTTAAGTTTTGTAATTGCACAATTAAAAGATAAGAAAAACATTCGCGTTATGAATACGTCTGAAGCAAGTAAAGAAATATTAAAACAAGAATATGATATTCGTGGAACTGGAGAGTTAGCACCTGAAAGTTTAGCTCTAATTCAAAAAAGTTTTGTAGAATTGCCATATTTAACTGTAGAGAAACGTATGCAGTTTGAACATGAGTGGGATAGTCTATCGAAAAGTACGGAGTTTTTAAGAGTTTGGAAAGAAAATGAAGTGCATTCTGTACAAGAAGATTATTTTGATCAATTTATGATTGAATGTGCGAAAAGTGCAGGTGCTGATCGTGAGTTCCTAAAAGCTCCTAGAGTAATTGGTGAGGCACTTGGTCTTGTAGAGCAATCAGTTGGCGATACATTTTTAGAATATCGCTTAAAGGAATTAATAAAAAAAGAAGTTTTTGAATTTGAAGGTTCGTTAAATGAAATGCGTTTTTATAGTGTGAAGTTGAAATAGCAATTAAACAAAAATCCCTTTCTAATAAATTGAAGTGACCCCCGAAAACGGGACACCTATCAAAACACCTAAACCACTTGTTCCCTAAATTCTTTAGGGGATAGGTGGTTTAATTTTTCTTGAATTCGCACACAATTGTAGTAATGAATGTATTCTAGCACAATCTTTCGCACAGTTGTGTTGGATACTTTTGTTATCTCTTGTGAATAGAAGGCTTCACTTTTTAAATGACCAAAGAAGCTTTCCATGACGGCATTATCATGGCAATTTCCTCTCCGGGACATGCTAGTGATAATGCCGTTTTCTTTGGCATACGCTTGAAATTCTTTCGCAGTATAAATACTTCCTTGATCTGAATGAAGAAGGACATCTTTTACTTTTCTCCCTCGCATGGCTCGTTTTAATGTCTTCATCGCTAATGGCAGTGCTTGGGACTCGCTGATGACATAACTAATAATTTCACGATTAAAGGCATCCATAATCGTCGATAAATACAAGGTACGCTCTCCAAATAATAGATATGTCACATCTGTAAACCACTTTTCATTTGGTGCGGATGCATCGAATTGACGTTCCAATCGATGAGGGGCTACCACTGGTTCCGCACCATTGATATATTTCTTTTTCTTCCGACGAACTTTTGAGAGAATATGATGTTGTCTCATGATTCGTAATACTTTCTTATGATTCACACACAGCCCCATTTTTCGAAGAGTAGCGGTCACTCTTCGGTATCCATACCGTAATTTATGCCTCAGACAAACGTCCTTTATTTTCTCTTCTATCTCATCTCTCAGGTCCTCTGTTCGTTGTAACCAACGATAAAATGTAGAACGGGGTACTTCTAATACGTTGCACAATTCTTTTACCGTTATTTTTGTTCTTACATCTTTCCATAAAGTAACTACAGCTTCTGGCTTCAGCCCCTTTCGATTTCCAGATACTTTCCCCATACAAGTAATTTTGTTTTTAACTGTTTATTTTCTAACCGTAGCTGTTCCAATTCATTTAACTCTTTTGGCCCTTTTCCATAAGAATATTGTTTTCCTACAGGTTGTTGAAAACGGTACGTTTGACCGGTACGATACCACTTCATCCATGTCTTAATTTGGGAAACATTTTTAATTCCAAGCTTCTCCATAATGGTCCGATTGGAATACCCATCCTTTTTCATTTCTATGACTTTCCACTTTATTTTTTCTGGATAATGAACTCTTGTTTTCAAACCAAAAACACCTCCATTGAATTTGCATACTTAGTATGCGAATTCAGGAGGTGTTTTTTTCATGTACCACTATTCGGG
>NZ_VLTE01000426.1:0-201 GCF_007558965.1 Bacillus sp. HY001
CATGTTCATAAAAGAAATGAAGGGGGAAATTTAACCTGATGAAAACCTGTAGAATACTTTGTAAAATTAGTTTTTTGCAGTCTTCTTTAAGGGTTTCGTTTTTTTTTTTTATGTCAGCTACTGTTTTAACTACTTTACTAACAGTATTTTAAAAAGAAATTTCTCCCTAAATGAGACCCTGTTGTCCCTTCATCAATCTTA
>NZ_VLTE01000427.1:0-218 GCF_007558965.1 Bacillus sp. HY001
GCACCCTGAGGTCCAGTAGCACCCGTGTTACCTTGAACACCTTGAGGTCCAGTGGCACCGGTAGCACCCGCTGGTCCTTGAGCACCTTGAGGTCCAGTGGCACCAGTAGCACCCGTGTTACCTTGAGCACCCTGAGGTCCAGTAGCACCCGTGTTACCTTGAACACCTTGAGGTCCAGTGGCACCGGTAGCACCCGCTGGTCCTTGAGCACCTTGAGG
>NZ_VLTE01000428.1:0-236 GCF_007558965.1 Bacillus sp. HY001
TTTGTTCGACTGATTCTACAGTCTTCTTTACTTCTTTAACAACTGTTACTTCAGGTAATTGTTCTTGAAGTTCTTCTATACATTTCTTTCCGATTACCCTATCCATTGATTGCAGCATTTCCTCAGGCGGTAAAATCGTTATTCCTAAATTAGCGTAATAGTTTTTAAACCAATTACGTTTCCCAATTTGTTGTTCATCAAGTGGATCACTATACTCCCAATGAGAGATTACTTTT
>NZ_VLTE01000053.1:0-3014 GCF_007558965.1 Bacillus sp. HY001
TGCGTCCTGTGAATGTAGTGAAAGGGAGCTCAAACTTGCTTGAGCGCCCCTTACACTAGCAAGGCAGGTTTTGACGCTAGCGATAACTGTCATACGAACACCTTATCCTTTCGGTTTGAATAGCAATGCTCCGATGAAGCCGAAAATAATAGCTGCGGATACACCGGCGCTTGTTACTTTAAACATGCCGGTAATAACGCCAACGATGCCATGTTTTGCAGCTTCTTCCATTGCACCGTGAACGAGGGCATTACCAAAGCTTGTAATAGGTACAGTTGCCCCAGCTCCAGCGAAATCAATTAATGGTTCATACAAATTGAATCCATCTAATATAGCTCCAGCAACAACGAGTGTTGCCATTGTATGAGCTGGTGTTAGCTTTCCAACATCAAACATAAGTTGGCCGATTACACATATAAGTCCGCCAATGACGAAAGCCCAGAAAAAAATCATTGCGTTGCACCTCCAAATTCAATCGAAACGGCATGAGCGATACACGGAATCGTTTCTTCTTGTTGGAATGTAAGTGGAGATAGTAAAGCGCCTGTCGCAACGACAAGTATTTTATTAAACTCTCCTCTTTTCATTCGGTTTAATAAGTGACCGTATACGACCGTTGCGGAACACCCTGGTCCACTAGCGCCAGCGATGACAGGTTGCCCTTCTCTATAAATGAGCAGCCCGCAATCTTGAAACTGTTCGCTCGTTACTTTCGTTCCGTGTTTATGTAATAAGTCATAAGCAATTTCGCGTCCTACATGTCCGAGGTCACCCGTTACGATTAAATCGTAGTAAGAGGCATCAATTTGTCGTTCGCGTAAATGGGCTTCAATTGTATCAACGGCAGCTGGAGCCATTGCACCTCCCATATTAAATGGATCTGTTAATCCCATATCAACCACTCGTCCGATTGTGGCAGATGTTACCCTAGGACCGTGTCCAGTATCGCTTAAAATAGCAGCTCCTGCTCCGGTTACTGTCCACTGCGCGGTAGGTGGTTTTTGCCCACCATATTCGGTAGGATAGCGGAACTGTTTTTCTACAGCTGTATTATGACTGGATGCACCAGTTAATAAATATTTTGCGCCTTTTGCATTTACGATACTTGCTCCAAGTGCTAAACCTTCCATAGAAGTAGAACAAGCGCCGAATAGTCCGAGATAAGGAGTGCCCAGTGTACGGCAAGCAAAGCTTGTAGGGGTAATTTGATTAATTAAATCGCCTGCGAGTACAAATTGAATATCGTCTTTACGAAGTTTTGCCTTTTCAGTAGCGCGGCTACAAGCTTCTTCGAACAAAATTTTATGTGCTTTTTCATAGGAATCTTGTCCGAGCCATAAATCTTCATGGAGGGTATCGAAGTCTTCTGGAATTTTGCCTTTAGCTTCAAACGGCCCGCCAACGACTCCCGTCGAAATAATAACTGGTTTGTTTTCAAATACCCACGTTCGGTGTCCTTGTAACATTTATAGCCCTCCCCATTGAACGAGAATCGTTTTAATAAGTGCGATGACGAAAGCGGAAAATACACCAAATAAAATAACAGAACCAGCTAATTTAAACATGTTACCACCAACGCCGAGTACAAAACCTTCTGTGCGGTGTTCGATACATGCGGCAATAACGGAGTTACCAAATCCAGTGACAGGTACAGCTGTGCCTGCTCCGGCAAATTGACCAAACCGATCGTATATACCAAATCCAGTTAATAACATGGAGATGAAAATAAGAGTTGCGACTGTTGGATTCCCTGCTGAGCGTTCAGTGAAATCGAAATACGTAATATAAAAAGTAGAAATGAGTTGCCCAATTAGGCAAATGAAACCACCAACGAAAAAGGCTTTTATACAGTTTTTTAAGACAGGACGCTTCGGTTCGCGTTCTTGCTCGAATTTTTTATATTCCTGTTGCACAGGGGTTAAGTTTTTATCTTTACTAGACATTGCAAACCTTCCTTTTCTTTTAAAAAGCGTTAAGTGTTAGACTCCATTTTTTTACCAATGAATTTTAATTGTTTATTAATTTCATCTTTAGATACTTTCTTTTCCTTAATTTTTCTTTCAAGCTTTTCAAGTAACATAAAGATTTTTTTATCTGTACTTACACGAACATCGAAAGTGGGGTGCTCATCACTTAGCTGCTTTTGGAGCTTCTTACGGAGAGGTTTTAATCCAAATCTTTCGTGATGCTCAGGTGTAACTGCTATGTAGAGATCTAAATTTGAATTTACTGCTGTACTTTTTATAATTTCATCCATAGTGAGAGCTCTTTTCTTGGCTCCTTGTGATATAGATTGATTAAAGGATTCCATACTCGTTTTTGTTAACTTTGGACCTTTCTCTTTCTCCGTTCGTTTTGCTTCTTCTTTCACTTTTTTATCTAAAGGACTATTATCACATCCGGTAAAAGAGCTAAATAGAAGGGCAAATAATACGGTTATGAGTCCGAGTTTTTGCATATTTATCATTCCATTTCTATTGCAATATGTAATGTGATAGAAAAAGGATGACTGCATATCATCCTTTTTCTATTTCACAGCAAGACTGATTCGTTATTGCTGTGAGTATTGTGGTTCTTCTTGTTTGACTTCTTCAACGCGTGGGTTTAAAGAATCGATAATCGTTTGTGTTTGCTGTGCAGCTGTTTGGAAAAGTTGCTTAGCTTGTTGGTTATCCGTATCAAGAGCGAATCCCTCTAAGCTAGCTTGTGCACTTTTTAATCCAGAAACAGTTTGTTTTAATTTCGTAATTACAGTCATTGAATGAAGCCCCCTTTGGAATATCAATTCAAAGATTATAATTTGTGAGTTGGGGTGAATTTATGATTGGAAAATTTAGGGGGGTGCTTTGTTAATATACTCATAACTAAGCGTCATAAAGGATTACGGGGATATTTTTATTGATTTAGATGGATTTTATTGCTATTATTATGAGAAGAAAATGAAGTGTTTTCTATTATCATGCGCCCATAGCTCAGTCGGATAGAGCGGTGGTTTCCGGTACCACGTCTTATAT
>NZ_VLTE01000429.1:0-239 GCF_007558965.1 Bacillus sp. HY001
TATATTCCTCCCTAAACCATGGATCATAACAAAGTAGTTTTCATCATAAAATTCCTTACTACTATTATATTTAATTTATTGTAACAGATATTTACAAGATTTTGCGTCTTTCTTCCCCTAACTCATCATCTTGCAACATATTTGCTCTTTCTCTTCCTATTTCTTCTCTACTTGCATTCCTTTTGCGCTTTGCTTTCCCTTAGTCCTCAATTTGCAACATGGTTGCTCTTTCTCTTCCT
>NZ_VLTE01000430.1:0-216 GCF_007558965.1 Bacillus sp. HY001
AAGTGTACATATATCGTCAAAATTTACTTCTCTAGTATACACGACGTGCTTTTCACAACCTTTCAACATCCTGTATCAGTGCTAACCAGGCTCTTTCAAGATCTTGTCAAAAACGGACGAAAAGCACGAAGGTATAAGTGTCGTACACCGTTCGATATCCTTAGTATCACTCAAGAATGTACGAAAAGACTTCACAAAGCCGTATAAAAAATACGA
>NZ_VLTE01000431.1:0-257 GCF_007558965.1 Bacillus sp. HY001
ACCTTTTCGGCTTTAAAATCTCTTTTTAAATACCTTTCACAAAAAACTGAAGATGAATATGGGAATAGCTATCTTTCACGAAATGTAATGGATAAAATGGAATTACATAAAGAAAAAATAGATGCTGCAGCAAGAGCAGATGATGTAGCGAATATGATTTTTAATAATAATGATGATGCTGCATTCCTGCGCTTTCTAGCAAACGATTATGAATTTATTCTGAAAGAAACTTCTACTCGTAAATACAATTACTTTTT
>NZ_VLTE01000432.1:0-204 GCF_007558965.1 Bacillus sp. HY001
CGAAACCCTTAAAGAAGACTGCAAAAAACTAATTTTACAAAGTATTCTACAGGTTTTCATCAGGTTAAATTTCCCCCTTCATTTCTTTTATGAACATGCTAAAATATTTTTGAAAACATATCATTATTTATACCCTTCACCAATACGATCACTCATCATACTTCCCCCTTTCTATTGCTTTGTAGCAATGGAAAGGGCTTTTTT
>NZ_VLTE01000054.1:0-62273 GCF_007558965.1 Bacillus sp. HY001
TGTATCATGATAGAGATGTGAACGCAGCGGAAAATCTGAGAAAAGAGGCCATAAGGCTCCTAACCGTAGGGATTACGGGGATTGCCTACTCATAAAACCGAGGGATACCTTGGTGTTCGTAGGAATCCCCCACTTCAAACAGCTCGTTAGAGTGTTAAGTGGGGGTAGTTCAAAGATATATTGTTTAAGAAGGTCATGTAGAAATGGCCTTTTTTTATGAACTGAAACGGAAAAAATGGTATAATTTAGGGTAGGAGGTGCGTGTATGAACATTCCGATTCAAAGAAGTAAGTCGGTAGTAATTTTCGTTTGTCTCACGTTAGTTTTTATGTTCGTATATCCACTTGTGATGCTTTTCGCGAATAAAGAGCAGTGGATGTCAGCTTTAATTGGAATGGGTTTATGCTTCCTAGTAAATGTACCACTCGTTTGGGAAGTATTTATTAAAAAGCATAAAGTAGAAAATGGTGTATTGAAGTACGGCATTTTAAATGACGATGTTGTATTGAAAGAGATAAGAATCATTCGTCAAGTTGGGAAATCCCTTGAAATTACGACGAATGCATATAAAGTACATATGATTGCGATGCCGCAACATATGGGGCAGTTTTTATCGCTTGTAGAAAAAGAAAATCCACATGTGAAAATAGAAATGGTGGGTAAGAAATGAAATATGTAAAACCTTTGTTTTGTTTGGAAATTTTGCTTGTGTTTGCTATTTGTACTAGAGTATATATGAAATGGGATCTGCCCTTATATGAACCGATATTAATAGGTACTATCGCAGTGGCGCTGTTATATTATTTTCATTTTCAGCAAACCAAAAACGAAAAAAGTAGTTCTATGTAGTTAGGAGGATTAGAAATGAAAAAAGTCCTTACGTTATTTTTACTTCTGCTAACCGCATCCGTTCTTTTAATAGGGTGTAGTGCGAAGAAGGAAAAGGCTGATATGAACTTTGAAAAGGCACAAAAGGTTGAGATTGAATCATTTACAGATTCAAGTGATAAAAAAGTAATTACCGATAAGAAAGAAATTGAAAAGCTGTTTGAAGTCATGAAAATGCATAAGTGGGAAATGCAATCGGCTCCTATGGATACTCCGCAAGGGAAAACATTTAAAATGTATCAAGAAGATACACCAAAATTATCAGAGTCGAGTAAAGATAAAAAAGAGTTACATGAAATTGGTACAATGACAGTATATAAAGATGTCCCTTATGTCGAAGTTGAAATGAAAAATAAGAAGATGAGTTTTAAAGTGCCAGAAGATGTGGCGAAAGACTTATTAAAGTATTAAAAAAAACGCTCGGAGAAAATTCCGAGCGTTTTTTTTTTATTATTTTAAGTTCTCTGGGTTTAAAGCTTCTAGTTCAGATACAACGAAGCGTCCGTCTTTACGGATTAGTACGTCGTCGAAGTAAATTTCGCCGCCGCCGTATTCCGGGCGCTGGATGCATACTAAATCCCAGTGAATGTTCGAGTTGTTGCCGTTCCATGCATCGTCGTAAGCTTGTCCAGGAGTGAAGTGGAAGCTGCCATCGATTTTTTCATCGAATAGGATATCTCCCATTGGATGTAAGATGTATGGGTTTACGCCGATTGCGAACTCACCAACGTAGCGTGCACCTTCGTCTGTATCGAAGATTTTGTTAATGCGCTCTGTGTCGTTTGCAGTTGCTTCAACGATTTGGCCATTCTCAAACTTAAGTTGTACATTTTCAAATGTATAACCGTTGTAAGGAGATGGCGTGTTGTAAGAAACTGTACCGTTAACAGAATCGCGAACTGGTGCAGAGTATACTTCACCGTCTGGAATATTTAAATGACCTGAGCATTTAATAGCTGGAATGTCTTTAATAGAGAATGTTAAGTCAGTTCCAGGACCAGTTAAACGAACTTTATCTGTTTTATTCATTAATGTAACAAGGCTATCCATTGCCTTATCCATTTTACCGTAGTCTAAGTTACAAACTTCGAAGTAGAAGTCTTCGAAAGCTTCTGTGCTCATTTTAGCAAGCTGCGCCATAGAAGCATTTGGGTAGCGAAGAACAACCCAGCGCGTTTTCGGAACGCGGATGTCTCTATGAACTTTCTTACCAACTGTTTGACCGTGAATTTGCATTCTTTCACTTGGTACGTCAGCTTGTTCGTTAATGTTATCGCCAGAGCGAAGACCGATATAAGCGTCCATATCTTTCATTACGCTTGCTTCATATGCAGCGATTTGTTCGAAGTGTTCTTCAGTAGCACCCATTAATAAAGAGCGATCTACTTGATGATCTTTTAAAGAAACGAATGGGAAACCACCAGCTGCATATGCTTCTTTTACAAGTGCAGTTACAAGTTCTTTTTGTAAGCCAAAGTTTTCAATTAATACTTTTTCGCCTTTTTGTAAGCGAATAGAGTAGTTAATTAAATTGTATGCTAACTTTTCAATGCGTGGATCTTTCATATGTAAAGCCTCCCTACTAATTATGTATCCTCTCCTATTGTAACCTACTTAGTGGAATTTGTTGAATCATTTATGTTAAAGTTAACAAATAAGTATGAAAATTCTAATGAAAAGATAAGGATTAGAACGAAACGGAAAATGATTGTATAATAGGAGAAAGTATGAAAAAGATAAAGGAAGTGATGAAATGCAAGTTCTTTTATATGTAAGTGCGGCTATTATCGCGGTTGCTTTCGCTGTATTAGTAGTGTATGTATGCAGAACGTTGTTATCGGTTCAAAAGACGTTAGAAAACGTTGCGAGCACGTTAGAAGGTTTAGAAAAGCAAATGCAAGGGATTAGCGTAGAGACGGAGCAATTATTACATAAAACAAATGCGTTAGCTGATGACATTCAACAGAAGTCACAATCATTAAACAAAGTAGTATCGGGTGTAGATGGAATTGGAACGACAATCCATTCTTTAAATACGAAACTTCGTAATGTATCAGAATCTGTTACAGACGAAATTGAAAACAATGCAGATAAAGTAGCGCAAGTTGTACAGTGGAGTAGCGCAGCAATTGAAGTATACAATCATTATCGTGCGACAAGACAAGAGAAAAAGGTTGAAAAAGAAGAGCGTAAATTAGAAAGACTTGAGAAAAAGGCTGAAAAGAAAGAGAAGCGCTCTAGACTTCGTATGAGAGGTGAATCGTGATGAATATGACAAAAGTTGAAACAATTGAAGAGCTTGAAGTATTAGTAGAAAAAAATGAACCTTATGTTCTTTTTAAACATAGTACGACATGCCCGATTAGTCATGGTGCATATACAGAATTTCAAGCGTATTGTAGTGAAGAAAGAGCAGTACCAGCGTATTACTTATACGTACAAGATGCGAGAGATGTTTCGAATCGTGTTGCAGAACAGTACAGTATTAAACATGAATCTCCGCAAGTGTTATACATAAAAGATGGGATGGTAGTATGGAATACGTCTCATTGGAACATTAAAAAAGACGCTTTAGAAGAGAATATTAAGTAAAAAGAAGCAAGCGAAAGGTGCTTGCTTCTTTTTTTTGTTTTTGTTGAAATATATTTAATGGTACACTGTTAATAGTTCAAATTAAATAACTAGATTGTTGAAAGTAGGTTTTAAGTAATGAAGAAAATGGCATTATCCTTCGCGGTCGTAAGTTTATTACTAGGAGCTTGTAGTAATGATACGATTAGTAAGAAGGATGAAGTTATACAAAAGGATACGAAAGAAAAAAGCATGATTCCGAGAACTGCTGTTTCTAAAGATTATTATAGAACTGTAATTCCTTTAAAAGAACAAAAGGTGATAAATACAGCTAATATAAAAACAAATTCTAAATTAGATTTAGCAGAGTATGAAAATGGTTTAATGAATATTGCAAAAGAGCAATTTGATACAGAAAGTCATGTACTGCAATTAAATCAGTATATCCCTGAGAAATTAGTTGATGAATTAGTCGCGAAAGTAGAAGCGCCAGTTTTGACAAATATTATAGAACAAGACTATTTCGGGAAGCAGAATTCAAATGAATTAAGTTTATCTGGTGTGGTGATTGGGCTAGCGATGTCTTCAAGTGTATCGAATGAAGAAGCAATGTCTAAGGGCGCTGAAGTTGCTAAGCAACTTACTGAAGCGATTAATAAAAATGACAAGTATAACAAATCTCCAATTACATTTGCTATCTTTAAGCAAGAAAGTACAAGTTCTTTAAAAAATGGTACGTATATTGCTAGTGCTACTGTTCAAAAGAATGATACGAACCTTGGAAATTGGAGTACGATTGATGAACAAGCGTATTCATATCCTTCTGATGAATTTACAAAAGCACATGGAGAAGATAATACAAAAATAACTGAATTTGCTGATGCAATGAAAGGTTTTTCTCCGGCAGATTTTATCCCAGTCAATGCTAAAGTGTCTTATAAGAAAAATCAAATGGATGCATTAAATATGAATATTGTTATTAAATATAACGGTAAAACAGAATTAATGGCCCTTACCCAAATGGCTGCTCAAAGTATGTTAGAAAAATTACCTAAAGATGCGAAAGTGCAATTGCAGATCAAGTCCGAGAGTAAAATCGAGGCAATTATTATAAAAGAGAAAAACAGTGATAAACCGTTTGTTTCCTTCTTATAAAAAAAGACAGTGTTTACACTGTCTTTTTTACTTGTAAGTGGAAATGTACGATGGGAAAAAATGCGTCATATTTCCGCTGTGCCAATTATAAAGGAAGAAATATAGTTACCCCTTCCGTTCTTGATATAACGCATTCTACAGGGCGCCACGCATCTCCAAATCCAGCGCATCAAATGACTATCATTGTCGACTTCTCTCGGTAAGTCGATATATCAAAAAAAACGCTGATATAATTAGAGTTGTGGTTGATATATTTGGAAAATCAATGATATATTTCGAGTTGCGGTCGATATATTCGAAAAAATGCCGATATAAATTTCATTTACTATCGTACTGCTTAAAATAAGGTTTTTCCGTGTGAAATATCTATATTTTTACAAAAAATGCCCTTTTTTTCATAAAAAATACGAAAATACGAGAAAAGAAGCGAATTTTTTCGAAACTTTTGCGGGAAAATATTGTATGAGCCTGCGTTTTTATCGTATCATTAGTAAAAGGAAGAACTCGGGACGATTGGTGGCATCTGCAAATAGAGTTGATGTCTTTTTTTCATTCAAGTAACCGATACATAAAAATAGATAACAAAAATAGAAGGAGTGTGCGATGAGATGAACGTAACAATCTATGATGTAGCGCGCGAAGCGAACGTTTCAATGGCTACCGTATCACGCGTTGTGAACGGTAACCCAAATGTAAAGCCTACAACAAGAAAGAAAGTATTAGAAGCAATTGATCGTTTAGGATACCGCCCAAATGCGGTAGCACGTGGACTAGCAAGTAAGAAGACAACTACAGTAGGTGTTATTATTCCTGATATCTCAAATACGTTTTATGCAGAACTTGCTCGTGGAATTGAAGATATCGCAACAATGTACAAATATAACATCATTTTAAGTAACTCTGACCAAAACAAAGAGAAAGAGTTCCATTTATTAAATACGATGCTTGGAAAACAAGTGGACGGAATTGTTTTCATGGGTGAAGATATTACAGACATTCATATTGAAGAATTCAAAAAGTCTCCAGTACCGATCGTATTAGCAGCGTCATTTGATGAGCAAAATGAAACGCCATCAGTAAATATTGATTATACACAAGCAGCTTACGACGCAATGAAGCACTTTATTGAGCAAGGACATAAGCGTATCGGTTTCGTCTCTGGTCCTTTCATTGATAAAGCGGGAAGCGCGAAGAAGTTACAAGGTTATAAAAAAGCTTTAGAAGAAGCAGGTATTTCATATGATGAAAATCTTATAATCGATGGAGATTACACATATGATTCAGGTATCGAAGCATTCGAAAAGCTTTGGAGCAGCGATGAAAAGCCAACAGCAATCTTCGTATCTTCTGACGAAATGGCACTAGGTGTAATCCATGCAGCACAAGACGCTGGGCTAAACGTACCAACTGATGTAGAAGTACTTGGTTTCGATAATACACGCCTTGCATTAATGGTTCGTCCACAACTTTCAACAGTTGTACAACCAATGTATGATATCGGTGCAGTAGCAATGCGTCTATTAACAAAGTATATGAACAAAGAAAAAGTGGAAGATCACACTGTTATCTTACCTCACCGTATCCAATTTAGAGATTCAACGAAGTAAGTATAAAAAAGCTCACAGCATTCGCTGTGAGCTTTTATTCGTATTCGGGATAGTATTTTTGTACGACTGTATCTACCGTTTCATTTTTCTTAACGTGTAAAAATCTTGCGTATAATTCTTTTCCAGTTTCAAATGGTGTATCGTCTAATTCAAACACATGCAATACTTTTCGAAATGTCCATTTCACTTGCTCATCATACATGTTATCGTACGTATCCTCAGATTGCATAGCGATTTTTTCACCTAGATTGTGTGCTTCTTCTAAACTGTTTGCTTTAACAAGAATAATACTTTCTTCAAAAAGTGTATCGTGATTTCCTTCATAATGCTCATCCATTTTTGTAGGATTAGGCTCACCAGAATGAACAGATTCAAACAATAATTTTACAGCATACATATTATGCTGCATGTTTCACTCTATAAATAATACTTGCGACAAGCGAAGCAGGTATTGTAAATACGTTACTTTGATAGTGATAGTGTATTTGGGATTCTTCATAAGACATGTTGTCATATAGTTCGTTTTGTGACATGTTCATTTTTTTCTGTTTTGTCTTGAGCATCTTAATATAGTTATATTGTATTGGGACGAGAATGAGGAAATAGGCTAATACGATTAGTGAAATCCAAATCATTATGAAACACTCCCTTATAAAGAATATTTATATATGGTAATTATATCAATTTATATGAAAAATATCCATTTTCCTGGCGGTCAATTTCCTTTCCAAAATGCAAAAAGTTCTTCAGGACTTCGTAAATTATGTTCAAGGCATGTTTGTGCAGTGAGCGTAAAATTTTGTATTAAATGCTCTAACCTAGAAGGATCGTATTGTTTCACATTGCCGGCAATAATGGTTTCATCCTTGTCTAAGTTAAGTGATACTTTTAGCAAAGTTATATTTGTTTCTAGTTGTACAACTTCGATATAAAAAAACTTTTTGTCTAAGTCGATTGTAATATAATCGAATCGCTCTACTTGTTTAAAGTATCCTACAATATCATCCTCCAATTGAAACCCTCCCGAGTATATAGCTTATCCCGCGTTAACGGACAGTAAAACTCCCACCTCAAAATTCAGTTGGAGCAAAGAAGTTAGGTGGGAGATTAACTGTCCGTAAACGTCCGATTGGTTCAACTAATAATCAGTGGGGGATGAACAAAACCCCCGCTGATTAAAGTTTCACTTTATCTGGAAGACTTCTCTATAGATTGTATGATTCCTTGTTATATGTCACATAAGTGCAAATTTAACTATTATAGGGCAATGTCATGTATAATAGAAAGAAAAGGCTTGTGAGGGGGGAAAGAGATGATCGTTCTTTGGATAATTACGCTTTGTATGACTGCTATTTTTGCATATATGACGTTAAAACAAAATGGCTTAAAGCGATTAGTTCCAGGAAGTATTCTTGCAGGAATTGCCCTTATCACGTATGTAATTTCTATTTTTATTGAAAGTGTATCAGTGGACATGAGCACAAGCTTAATGTTCATGGGTATTACACTATTTGCAGGTAGTGTAATGGTACTTATGGTTGCTGGTATTATTTTATTTATTCATATGAATTCGGAAACGTTATAGCATATAGAAAAGGCATGTCCCGAGGGGACATGCCTTTTTATCCGTTCAATTATGCTCTATCTTTAGAAGAGTTTTGTTGTTTTAGTAAGTCGCGAATTTCGCTAAGAAGTTCTTCTTCTTTTGTTGGTTCTGGAAGTTCTTCTTTTTCTTCTTCTTCTCTTTTAGATGTTAGTTTGTTGAATACTTTAATGAACATAAAGATAGAAGCTGCAATAATTAAGAAATCAAAAATAGTTTGGATGAAGTTACCATACATAACAGCAGATTTACCATATCCAAAATGTAAATCTGTAAAGTTAACGCCACCTAATATCATACCAAGTAATGGTGTGATGATATCTTTTACTAAAGAACTAACGATTTTACCGAATGCAGCACCGATTACAACCCCGACAGCTAAATCGATTACATTCCCTTTGAATGCGAATTTTTTAAACTCGTTCCACATGTGTTAATCCCATCCCTTCCACGATTCATTATGAAATTTATAATTCCTATCAACATATTCTATAGAAATTTGCGAGAGAAATAAAGAGGAAATGGGAATGAAAGTAAATTCTGAAAAATGTATCCGTTTTACTTTTTATTTGCATCGTTTAGTAGAGATTGCAACAGCTGCTGCGTTTTTAATGCTTCTAATCCATCTACAACAGGCTTTGTATCACCGTGTACACATTCAATAAAATGATGAACAGCATCTTCAAAACCACGTTGCTTTAACGTCGTATCCCATGATGGTGAACCGATTAGAGAAACTGTATTATCCTGCTCAACTTCAAATGTGTTCATATTTTTTACACGAATGATTTTTCCTGTCGTTACAAGTTCAATTTGTTCTAAATTTGTACCGGCATGGCGATGCATCGCAGTAGAAAGTAACATTCCACTTGGCGTTGTATATGTATGATGTCCGTAAAGAAGTTCATTCTTTTCATTCATTTGCATCATATTATGAACGACATTAAGGTCATCGTTAGCTAACCAGCGAGCAGCATCTACAATATGTAAGTAATCATCTAACATAGTAAAGTCGTACGTATATGGTCCTACTTTATTTGTGCGGTGCTTTTCAATTCGAATCCATGAAATGTCATGAGCTTGCTCTTTTGCAGCAACATACATAGGAACGAAGCGGCGATTAAATCCGACCATTAACTTTCGGTTATACTTTTCGCTCAACTCGACTAGTTGCTCGGCCTGTTCCACTGTAGCTGCTAGCGGCTTATCAACATAAACGTCGATTCCTTTTTTCAGAAGTTCAGAAACGATTTCATAATGTGTAGCAGTTGAACTATGAACGAAGATTGCATCGCATTCCGAAGCTAGCGTTTCAATAGAATGAAAGTCTTGCATCCGGTATTGCTGACAAACTTGTTTCCTTTTCTCCGCGTTAGGTGTAAACGCCCCGACAAAATTCCAATCTGTTTCTTTTGTAAGTGTTGGAAGGTAGGCTTTTTGCGCAATACTTCCAAGTCCAATCATCCCAATTTTAGGTTTGTTCATGTCTATTCCCACCCTATTAATATTGATGTAACGGGTTAAATGTAGCATAGGGCGAGGGAGGAAGGCAAAAATTAGCTTTTTACTTACGTCCTTCTAATAAAATCTTCTCTATCTCTTCAAAGTTATGGGCGCGCGCATGCTCTAGCGGGGTAACACCATCGTTGTCTGGAATATTTACATCTGCACCGTGTTCAATAAGAAGGCGAATAACTTGTTGTTGTGTTTCGTTTCCGTTACTTAGTACGATGGCTTCCATTAAAGCAGTCCATCCGAGATTATTTACATGGTTAACATCAATAGTTGTTCGCGTAAGGAGTGCCTTAATAACATCGATATAGCCATGTTCTGAGGCAGGGATAAGAGCTGTTCCGCCGTAACGATTCGTAAGTGATGGATCTGCGCCAGCATCAATCGTTAGTTTTAAAATATCCAAGTAACCTTCAGCACCGGCGTATAGAAAAGGATTATTTTTCATATCATCTTGGATGTTTACGTCAGCACCAGCTTCGATAAGCGCTTTTGCGGTTTTTACATCATTTTTGTATGTAGCAATCATAAGAGGAGTACGTCCTTTATTGTCTTTTATATTTATGTTAGCCCCTTTTTTGAGTAACGATATAATAGTATTCGTTTCTTGTTTCTCAGTAGCTGCTAGTAGCGCTGTCTCCATGTTTGTCATCTCCTTTTTTACTTCTTGTTCTTGCGAGCATCCTTGCAAAAAAATTACGCAACAGATCATGCTTACTGTTTTTTTGAACATAGAATTTCAACCTCCTCATTTCAACTGTAAAAGAAGAACATTAAATTTTTATAAAATGACGCTAAAATTACTATAAAATCGCTTGAGTATTTGAACATATATTTTTATGCTTATGAGTAATAAGGTTTGGTAAAGTGAGGATGTAACATATGTCTATTAAAACAAGATTTTTATTCTCTTATATTGCTGTTATTCTCGTTTCCATCACGCTCATATTAGTCGCGGGATTTTTAATTGTTTTTTCTATAACAGGAGACTTGGAATCAGTGAAAAATTTCTATAAAAGTTCCTATATTCAAAAACCGCTTACGCCAGAAGAAGAAAATGCGTATATTGAATTGAAATTAGCGGCAAAGAAAAATCAATCACAATTATTAGATGAATCTTTCGTTTCATCGCTTGAAAAAGAAGGTGTGAAAATAGTTGTAAGAAAGGGAGAAACCATTTCTTATGCTACAAAAATATTGGAAAGTATATCTTTAAAAGAAGCTCTTCCGAAATTTGAATCAGCAAATATTAATAGTCGTGGTACAGCGGAACTAGGCGATACATTTTATCGATATGTAAAATTTGATTTTTATTTTCCCGGAGATGAAGAAGGGAGTATATTTGTACTAAAAAGGCAAAGTTCATTTGTTGATCTTACACAAAAATTATTTCCGATTTTATTCGGAGCGCTTTTACTGCTAGCGATATTACTCATTGGATTAGTAAGTTATTTCGTCTCAAGAAGTGTGATAAAACCAATTTTTGTATTGAAAGATGCGACTGGTAGAATTAAAGAAGGGGATTTAGATTTTCAAATTCCAGTTACATCTCATGATGAGATCGGGCAATTAAATCAAGGGTTTGAGGAAATGAGGAAGAAGTTAAAAGAATCGATTGAAGTACAAACGCAGTATGAAGAAAATCGAAAAGAGCTCATTTCAAATATATCTCATGATTTAAAGACACCGATTACTTCTATTATTGGATATGTAGAAGGCATAAAAGATGGAGTCGCAAATACGCCAGAAAAAATGGATAAGTATTTAACGACCATTCATACGAAGGCAAAACATATGGATACACTCATTGATGAACTCTTTTTATTTTCGAAGCTTGATTTGAATCGAGTTCCCTTTCAGTTTGAAACGATAGAATTAAACATGTTTATGCAAGAATTATTAGAAGAGATGCAGATGGATTTAAGTGAGGAAGGTATAGAAGTTCACTTACAATTACATCCATCACAGCTATATGTAACGGCCGATTGTGAAAAGATAAATAGAGTGATATCCAATTTAATTCATAATAGTGTGAAATACATGGATAAAGAAGAGAAGAAAATTACTGTAACAGTATTGAGTGATAACAATACTGTCATTGTGAAAGTGATGGACAATGGGTCAGGTATAGAAACTGATACGCTGCCGTATATATTTGAGCGTTTTTATCGTGCCGAGCAATCGCGAAATTCTAGCACAGGTGGAAGTGGACTTGGCTTAGCGATAGCGAAGCAAATTGTTGAAGAACATGGCGGAGAAATTTGGGCGGAAAGTAAGCTTGGAGAAGGTACAAGTATTTTCTTCTCATTGAAAAAAGTACAGGAATGTGGTGAGTAGAATGAAGAGAATTTTACTAGTAGAAGATGAAATAAGTATTGCAGAATTACAGCGAGATTATTTAGAAATTAGTGATTTTCAAGTCGATGTAGAACATTCAGGAGAAATAGGTCTACAAATGGCTCTTCAGGAAGACTACGACTTAATTATTTTGGATATTATGCTTCCGAAGATGAATGGATTTGAAATTTGTAAACAAATACGTGCTATAAAAGACATTCCGATTTTACTTGTTTCAGCAAAGAAGGAAGATATAGATAAAATTCGCGGACTCGGTTTAGGGGCGGATGATTATATAACGAAACCGTTTAGTCCAAGTGAATTAGTCGCAAGAGTAAAGGCGCATATTTCTCGTTATGAAAGATTATCAGGAAATGTGAGTAAGCAACGCGATACGTTATACATTCACGGAATTTCTATTGATCAGCGAGCGAGAAAAGTTTTTATAAATAATGAAGAAATCGCGTTCACAACGAAGGAATTTGATTTATTAACATTCTTTGTAACGCATCCAAACCAAGTATTAAATAAAGAACAGTTATTTGAACGTATTTGGGGACTAGACTCAGCTGGCGATTTAGCCACTGTCGTTGTTCACATTAGAAAGCTACGTGAAAAAATTGAAAGAGATCCTGCCCACCCGCAATATATTGAAACGGTGTGGGGAGCTGGTTATCGTTTTAACGTGTAACGTACCTGCCGAGTAATTGGCAGGTTTTTTATGTTATTCAAACGAAAAGGAAATAATAGGTAATTTATGTTAAGGTATATATAGATGAAACATCTTTGTTTTGCTAACACACACGATAGTTTGAGAGGGAGTGCTAGATTTTGTGGGCCGAATTAAAGAATACTAAATCAAACAAAGCTTTAAAGATTGGAACGAATATCGTACTTATCTTATTAATCATCGGTGCCATACAAATGTTTTATGATGAAGACCCTACAAATGATCATTTCGGTGGTTTATTTATGATGGTCTTTTTTGGAATTAAAATAATTTCTAGTTTTATAATAAGTTTAAAAGAAGGAGATAAAAAGGCAGTATTTATTGATTTAGGTTTAGTGATTTTGTGTGTTCTTCTTTTAATTGTTACTAGTTGAAATATTTCTTTTGAAAAAAGCTCATAGTCTTATAGAGACTGTGAGCTTTCCTTAATAATAGCGGTACTAGTGTAACGATTTATCCCGCTTTAATGGGTAGTAAGACCCCCACCTCAAAATTCAGCGAAAGCAAAGAAGTTAGATGGGGGTCGGGCTGCCCATTAAAGTCCGATTGGTGAGGGCTAATAATCAGTGGGGGATGAAGAAACCCCCCCACTGATTAAAGTTTCACTTTATAAAATGTCTGAGTAGTAGAAGTAAACTGAGCAGCCTCTTCTAAAAAAGGATAATGGTTACTCTCCTCAAATGTCGCAAAGATAGAATTACGTATGCCATCATGCATCTCGATAGAATATTGAATCGGGCACTGTACATCATGTCTTCCGCATATAATAAGTGTCTTTGTTTGGATGGAAGGTAAAGATTCTCTTAAATCAAATGACGGATATTCATTGGCGAAAGCGTTCATCCGGCTAACGGACATAGTTTTTTGGATTGATTTACAAAAATAAGAGTTGTAGTTTTCCGGTTTATACAATGATAATTTTGTTCTCTTAGTAGACAGTTCTTTTCTTTCTGCATTTGTAAGGTGAGGGATTTTTAAGTTTTCGATGAGCTGTTGCATATAGTGGAACTGTGGATGTGCTGGATGATAAATGCAAAATGATGTTTCGGTATAATTACTTGCTGCAGCTCCGGCCACGACTAATGATTGTAAGGAACTTGGATATGTAATTGCATATAAAAGTCCAAGCATACCACCTGTTGAATGACCGGCGAAATGCCATGTTGGAAGTTGTAAAGCTTTTCGTATAGCTTCTAAATCGTGAATTGTTTCAATCATACTTAATTCTTTTTCAGAATTGGCTTTTTCAGAATTACCAGCGTCTCGTAAGTTAATAAGGAATACACGATGCGTAGCGGTGAAAACATCCGCAAAGTAATCACCAGTTTCATTAAATTGTGAATAGTGATGTGTAATGCAAAGTGGTTCGCCATTTCCTTTTGTAAAGAGTTCAAATGTGCCACGTTTTGTGGGGACCATTTGTTGCTTCCACATAATATCACGACCTTTTCTCTTAAAAATTGGACCGATTAATTGTGAAATAAAATATATCAGCGATTATCGAAATATATCGGCGATTATTAAAATATATCGACTTACCGACAGAAAACGACAATACTAGCAAGCTATAAATAAAAGGAGGCTATTCAAAAACGAGCCTCCTTTTCGTTTAGTATAAAGATTTTGTCATATTATTCCGAATTATTTCAAGGGATTTCGTTACAGTTAATGCGTTCTTTTCTTCAATTTCTGGTTTGCGGGGGATAGGTTTATACATGTTGTCTGGATCTTCCCATGTGAGGGGAAGTTCTGTTTCGGCTTGTCCTTTCCAAGCGTCAATCCATTCTGGAGGAAGATAACCTGAGATGTTTTGGATGTTGTTCATTTCGAGCCAAATGAGTGCCCAAGCTCTTGGGACGACGCGCCAGTGATCATAGCCACCACCGCCGACAGCAATCCAACGACCTTCGCAATATTCGTTAGCGATTTCGCGAGCAAGCTTCGGTATTTCACGGTAAATATTCATCGTTGCGCAAAGGTGTGTAAGCGGGTCGTAATAATGTGCGTCAGCGCCATTTTGCGTTAAAATAATATCCGGTTTAAAGTAGGCGGCAACTTCTTTTACGACAGTTCGATATGAATCTAAAAACGATTCGTCCTCTGTAAAAGCATCGAGTGGAACGTTAAAAGAATAACTGTAGCCATTACCTTGTCCACGTTCATTTACAGCGCCAGTTCCAGGGAATAAATAACGACCAGTTTCATGTAGTGAAATGGTGCATACGTTAGGATCGTCGTAAAAAGACCACTGTACACCATCACCGTGATGAGCATCTGTATCAATATATAAGACGCGTAAACCGTATTTCTTCTGAATATATTTCATTGCGATGGAACTATCGTTATAAATACAAAAGCCAGATGCCTTGCCGCGGAAGCCGTGATGTAAGCCACCGCCTAAATTAAGCGCGTGTTTTACTTTCCCGGAAAGAACAGCATCGACAGCGGTTAATGTACCGCCAACGAGTAATGCACTTGCTTCGTGCATATTTGGAAACATCGGTGTATCTTCTGTTCCGAGTCCATATGTCATCGCAATTGATTTTTCTAAATTACCTTCTCCAGCACGTTTTACCGCATTTATGTATTCCTCTGTATGAACGTAGGCAATCTCTTCATCTGTAGCCATCCGTGGTGAGATGATTTGGGAAGGAGAGATAAAACCGCCCTTTTGTAATAAATCATACGTGAGTGTGACGCGCAGTTGGTTAAAAGGATGATCAGGGCTAAACGAATAGCCCCGAAAGTCATCCGAATAAATAAATGCGCTACTCATGCTTGCATCCCCATAATGTTCGGCCATAATACGCGGTAGCCTTCTGCTTCAAGTGCATCAATCACTTTTAGCGGATTCATCGTTTGAATGCGGAAAACGAGTACTTTATCATTCTCATCTTTTGCTGGATAGACGAGAACGCTCACGATATTGATTTGTAACTCACTAAAAATGGCAACGACTTTCCCGAGAATACCAGGTTCGTTTTTTACTTGAATTTCAATTTGTGAACTCGGTTGATGTGCTCCTGTTAATTTCACTAACGTGTGCAGTACAGTAGATTCAGAGATGATTCCTACTAACTTTCCTGCTTTTGTAACAGGAAGACAGCCAATTTTATTTTCGAAGAATAAAGTAGCAATTTCCTCAACGAAATCAAGAGGATGGCAAGTCATAACAGGGTGTTTCATAATCAGTTCAAGTGGTTGCTTCAGCATCTCGAGTGAAACTTGTTCATCTAAAATAGACGGACTTGCATCTCTTACATCCCGATCAGAAATAATGCCTACGACATGATTATTTTGATCGACAATTGGAATGTGCCGAATGCCTTTCGTGCGTATCGTTCGGATTGCTGTTTCGATTGTATCGTTTGGATGTAGTGTCACTACATCTTGATTCATAATTTCTTCTACAATCATTCCAGTTGCCCCCTTTATTAATACATAAAACGATTGTGAAAACGTAGACGATCAAATGCTTGAATAGAATCCGTATCAACGCGTTTACCGATGCGGACCATTAAACAGTTAGCAGGATGCGAACAAATTTCAGGATCATCTGTAGCCATCCATTGTAAGCCACCAGCATTCATCATTTTTTCCATTACTTTTCGGTACTCCCAAACATTTAAGCCTGTTTGTTTTAAATCCCAGTGCCAATAATATTCAGTCGTCAATATAATGTAATCTTCCATATGGTCGTCCATCATTGAAACTTCTAATAAGTTCTTTCCGACAGCGCAACCGCGGAAGGCAGGGACAACTTCAATCGCCCCGAGTTCAATTAAGTTTTCTATCTTTCCTTCTGACCATCGTTCGAGTGGATCAGGATACAGGTATGTAACATATCCAACAATCGTTTGGTCATGTCTAGCAATAATGAGACGAGCTTCTGGTAATTTAGAAATTTCGACAATTGCTTTATATTGCTGCTCGGCAGGACGAAACGCAATTAAGTCTGGATGAAATTCATACATTTCTAAGTTATGTGTAGAGACAGGACCTTCAATAATTAAAGTGCCTTTCGCTGTTTTTAAGTTTCTAGCATTATATATTTTTTTATGAATCAATGTATTGCTCACCACCTTGAGGGTTTGTGAATCTATTCATATCGTACTTTATAATATATGCGATGTGAATCGAAATTTGTCATTAAAAATTTGTCTAAAAATCAACAAATATACTGAAAATTTTAAATAATATTATTATAATAGATAATAGAATACATAGGAGGGGGATGTAAAGTATGAAAGTAGAAACGCTTCCTGTCATTAAAGGAGAAAATAATTTGCCGAATTATGATGAGGCATACGCGAATTTTAACTGGGAAGAGGTTAATAAAAATTTTACTTGGAATGAGACAGGCCGAGTAAATATGGCGTATGAGGCAATTGATAAGCATGCGAAATCCGATCGAAAGAATAAAGTAGCCCTTTATTATCAAGATGGATCGCGAAAAGAGAAGTATACATTTAAGGAAATGAAGGATTTTTCTAATAAAGCAGGAAACGTCCTGAAAAATTATGGCGATGTAGAAAAAGGCGATCGCGTTTTTATTTTTATGCCGCGTTCTCCAGAATTATATTTTGCGCTTTTAGGTGCAGTGAAATTAGGGGCAATCGTTGGTCCGCTATTTGAAGCATTTATGGAAGGCGCAGTTCGCGATCGTTTAGAAGATAGCGAAGCAAAGGTGTTAATTACAACGCCTGAATTGTTAGAGCGCGTACCATTAAATGATTTACCAGCTTTAAAAACAGTCTTCCTTGTTGGAGATAATGTAGAAGAAGGCGGTAAAACGGTAGCGTTCAATCCTTTATTTGAACAAGCTTCAAAAGAATTACATATTGAATGGTTAGGTCGTGAAGACGGTTTAATTCTACATTACACGTCTGGTTCTACTGGTAAGCCAAAAGGTGTGCTTCATGCGCAAAATGCAATGGTGCAGCACCATCAAACGGCGAAATGGGTATTGGATTTAAAAGAAGACGATGTATATTGGTGCACAGCTGACCCAGGCTGGGTAACTGGAACAGCTTACGGTATTTTCGCACCGTGGTTAGTTGGGGCATCAAATGTTGTTTTAGGCGGGCGCTTTAGTCCAGAAGCGTGGTATGAAGCGTTGCAAGATTACGGCGTAACAGTTTGGTATAGCGCGCCAACAGCATTCCGTATGTTAATGGGTGCTGGACAAGACGCAATTAAAAAATATGATTTATCACAAGTGCGTCACGTATTAAGCGTTGGTGAACCGTTAAATCCAGAAGTAATTCGCTGGGGTATGAACGCATTTGGACTTCGTATTCATGATACGTGGTGGATGACAGAAACAGGTGGACAAGTTATTTGTAACTACCCGTGTATGGAAATCCGTCCAGGTTCAATGGGTAAACCAATTCCAGGTGTGAAAGCAGCGATTGTTGATAATGAAGGAAATGAAGTGCCTCCATACACAATGGGTAACTTAGCAATTGGTAAAGGTTGGCCAGCGATGATGCGTGGAATTTGGAATAACCAGCAAAAATATGAATCTTACTTCATGCCGGGAGATTGGTACGTATCAGGTGACTCAGCATATATGGACGAAGATGGATACTTCTGGTTCCAAGGGCGTATTGATGATGTAATTATGACGTCAGGTGAGCGCGTTGGTCCGTTTGAAGTAGAAAGTAAATTAATCGAGCATGCTGCTGTTGCAGAAGCTGGTGTAATTGGTATTCCTGATCCAGTGCGCGGCGAAATCATTAAAGCATTTATCGCGCTTCGTGCAGGATACGAGCCATCTGATGAATTAAAAGAAGAAATTCGTCAATTTGTAAAGAAAGGCCTAGCAGCTCATGCAGCGCCAAGACAAATTGAATTTAGAGATAAATTACCAAAAACGAGAAGTGGTAAAATTATGCGCCGCGTATTAAAAGCGTGGGAGCTAAACTTACCAACAGGTGATTTATCAACGATGGAAGATTAAGAGAGGAAGGTCTGAACGAAATAACGTTCAGGCCTTTTTTTGTAAATAATCAGGGAGATAAGGTAGATGAAGATACCAATTTTAGAAGGAGACATAGTGTATTTACGTTCAATAGAACCCGAAAAAGATTACACCGAGTGGTATGAGGTAATGAAAGATCCTGATATGCATCATTGGACAGGGAATACAATCCCGAAAGATAGTAATGAGATTAAAGAGCTGTTACAAACTTATAAAGATTTGAAAAATATTATGGCTTGGTCAATTATAATGAAACAATCAAAGGAAATGATAGGGACATATTGGATCTCTATGCCAACGATGAATGAAAATAAAAAGTTAATTGTAAGTTCAGAGGCTCAGCGGATTGCACGTAAGTTCTGGCGTACAGGTGTCAATCGAGAAGCAAGAAATTTGATATATAATTATATCTTTTTAACTTTAGAAGTGGATGAAGTTCATGCGCAAGCTTGGGATAATAATATAAATTCATGCAGGTCTATGGAGAAAACCGGATTTAAATTAGAGAAACAAGTGAAACGCTCATTTCCCAAATACGATAAAATATTTTTGGAAAACCATTATGTGCTATTTAAAAAGGACTGGCTTGTATAAAAGATTATGGTTGAAAAAAATATTTGTTGATGTAAAATAAAAGCAAAACTTATACATACGAGTTAAAGGGGAGAAGGAAATGAAAACAGAAAAAGAAAAGATGATACTAGGGGAAATGTACATACCAGCTGATCCTGTTTTGGTTCAAGAGAGGGAGCAAGCTCGTATACTAACGAGAAAATTAAATGAAACGCCAGAAGTACAATTAAAAGAGCGTAGCGAAATCGTAAAAGAACTATTCGGAACGACAGGAGATAACATTCATCTTGAATCTTCTTTCAGATGTGATTACGGTTATAACATTCACGTTGGTGAAAATTTTTACGCGAACTTTGATTGTACAATTTTAGATGTATGCCCGGTGACAATCGGAGTGAACTGTATGTTAGCTCCAGGTGTTCACATTTATACAGCAACACACCCGCTTGACCCAGTAGAGCGCATAAGCGGATCAGAATATGGAAAACCAGTTACAATTGGTGATAACGTATGGATTGGCGGAAGAGCGATTATTAATCCTGGTGTAACAATTGGGGACAATGCGGTGATTGCATCTGGTGCTGTCGTAACGAAAGATGTGCCGGGCAATGTAGTAGTTGGCGGAAATCCTGCAAAGATTATTAAAAAAATAAAATAATATTTGAACGAAGTGCCTTCCTCGTCTGTATACATTTATGAAAGAATAGATGAGGGAGGCTTTTTTATGTCTAATAAATTACTTCTTACTTTTGCTTTACTTGGAATTATAGTCGTATTTTCTTGTGGTTTGCTATTACCGATGCCAATCGGATTTAAAGTATCAATGATTACAGCTGGGGTTATGATGATTGTTATGTTCTCCATCATCATTCCGTTTGATAGAAAACATATAGTACGGAAAAAAGGATATAAAATTGATTTTACAAAAACAAAAGTGTATTTTCGCTGGAATGTATTTGATACGATTTCGGCTTGTCTTGCAGTGTATGCATGCATATGTGTGCAAGCATTAAATATTTTAGTTTCAACGGGACAGACAATACAAAGCCCGTATGTTCAATTTTTTACGAATCAATCACAAGTATGGATTATTGTCGCAAGTGCATATTTAATTTCCCGCATTTCATTAACGTTAAAAGGAATAAAGGAGATCAAAAATCATGGCGCAGATTGGGATTGAGGAGGAACTCATGCTTGCGTATCAAAGTGGAGATAAACAGGCGGGGGAAAAACTATATGTTTTAATCAAACCAGCGCTATACACATTTTTGTATCGATTTAACCGAGATGAACAATTAAGTATCGACCTTGTGCAAGATACGTTTTTGACGTTAGAGCGTAAGAAACATATGTATGAACTTGAAAAAGGTAAAATAAAAACGTATTTATTTCAAATTGGTTATCGTCTTATGATTAATAAATTAAATAGAAGAAAAAAGTGGCGTACGCTTTTGCCGTTTTTAGTGCCGATCCAGGAAAAAGAATTTTCTCACGAAGATCGGCTCACAGTAAGAGAAGCGATTTTGAAAGTTCCGGAAGAGCAACGAGCTGTCCTTATTCTTTCTTATTATCATGATATGCAGCAAAAAGAGATTGCGGAGGTATTAAACATTCCGATTGGAACAGTGAAATCGAGACTCCATAACGGGATAAAGAAATTGAAACAATTGCTGGAGGTGGATGAAATTGAGCGAAAATCCCTTTAAGAGTGAATATCAATTAAAACAGCATTTAGATAGTGACCATGTAGAAATACCGGATTTTCCAAAAACGGTAAGTCGCTTCGAACGATTCATTGGCTTTCTTGGTTCTCCAGCGAAAGATCCTGTGGAGGCGACGATTGGGAATGATTTATCAGTTGTGTTTCACGTATCGTTATTAGTTGGGGTTCCAATTCTTTCTCTTATTACGATACTCTTTGCGACGTTGTAAAGGATTGGCAAGGAGAGAAATCCGACCTCTATTTGACACGCCTATGTAAATGATGGTATAAAGAAAAGTATATGAATAATTGAGCGTGGAAAGGGAGAAGTAGTGATCATTTCCCTGTTTTAGAGAGCTGATGGCCGGTGAAAATCAGCACATAGATGATCGCGAATTACGCCCCTAGAGCATCTTTTTTCGATTGGATTGTATTCAAAAGGGAAAAGACGGTGCTAAGCCGTTATGTAAATAAGGTGGTAGGCTTTTTTTTGCCTGCAACTAGGGTGGTAACGCGATAATCAAAATCGTCCCTTATTTAAAGGGGCGATTTTTTTATGTTTTCAACCTTCACGCCAGTAATGAACTTAAAGGAGAGTATGTAGGATATGGGTATTTTACAAGATCTTGAATTTCGCGGTCTAATTAATCAGCAAACAGATGCTGAGGGACTTGAGCAATTATTAGAAAAAGAAAGCGTTAAATTATACTGTGGTTTCGATCCGACAGCGGATAGCTTACACATCGGTCATATGTTACCAGTATTAATGTTACGTCGTTTCCAATTAGCTGGTCACCAACCAATCGCACTTGTTGGCGGTGGTACTGGTATGATCGGTGACCCAAGTGGTAAAAAAGCAGAGCGTACATTAAATACGAAAGATACAGTTGCTTACTACACGGAAAGCATTAAAAACCAACTTTCAAACTTCTTAGAGTTTGAAAACGTGGACAACCCAGCAACGATGGCTAATAACTATGATTGGCTTGGTAACTTAGATGTCATTTCATTCTTACGCGATATCGGTAAAAACTTCGGTTTAAACTATATGTTAGCAAAAGATACAGTAGCATCTCGTTTAGATACTGGTATTTCATTCACTGAGTTTAGTTACATGATTTTACAATCATACGACTTCTTAAACTTATACCAAAACCATAATTGTCGCTTGCAAATCGGTGGTAGTGACCAATGGGGTAACATTACAGCTGGTCTTGAATTAATCCGTAAATCAGAAGAAGATGCGAAAGCATTCGGTTTAACAATTCCACTAGTTACGAAATCTGACGGTACGAAGTTTGGTAAAACAGAAGGCGGCGCAATTTGGTTAGACCCAGAGAAAACAACTCCTTACGAGTTCTACCAATTCTGGATTAACACAGATGACCGCGACGTTGTTAAATACTTAAAATACTTCACATTCTTATCTCATGAAGAAATTCTTGAGCTTGAAAAGCAAGTAGCTGAAGCACCAGAAAAACGTGCAGCACAAAAAGCATTAGGTTCTGAAATGACTAAACTTGTTCACGGCGAAGAAGCATTAGAACAAGCGATTAAAATTTCAGCTGCATTATTCAGTGGTTCTGTAGCAGAACTGACTGCAAGCGAAATCGAACAAGGATTCAAAGACGTACCATCTGTAGAACGTACTGCAGAAGATACAGTATTAATTGACTTACTTGTAGAAAGCAAAATCTCTCCATCAAAACGTCAAGCACGTGAAGATGTAACGAACGGCGCAATCTACGTAAACGGAGAGCGTACACAAGCATTAGACTACGTTGTAACAGAAAACGACCGCATCGAAGGTAAATTCACAATCATTCGCCGCGGTAAAAAGAAATATTTCTTAATTCGTTACTAATCAGAAACGAATATAAAACAAATAGTACCCCGGATTGTAGGCTGAAAAGTTTATGATTCGGGGTTTTTATGTATAAATTTAGATTGCCTTACGAGTTCTTGTAAATAGAATATGAAGAATTAATATGAGCAGATAAAGTAAGCTAATGAGCATAACAACAAATGCTGTTGGATAAAATTTTGCCGCATATATAAAGAAATCGATTTGATAAATATCTTCGTAATTTGAAACGGTGCCTTTAAAGTAATTTGTAAACTTAGCGCTATATTTCCATTCATCAGGATCATCTATTAAATTACTCCCCTGATACCAATTAATAAGTGCGGAAGTAATAAAGAACATACATGCACTACCCAATTGAACCATTTGGTTTATTGTCAAAATGAATCAACCTCCTATTTTATGGTTATTATAGCGTGCATTCGTATTCCTGTAACCTTTTTGTTGTAATCTCCTTTTCGAGTTCATACGGAAATCACATGTAAGCGGTATGATAAATGTATAACAACTAGAAAGGAGTGGTAAAACAAAATGTCACTAGAAGCGCTCATTATTTTTTCTTTGCTAAACGCGGGTCAGCTTGCAGAGAATTCGAAGGTGGATGTACATAAAGAGCAGAAAGATGCTTATGTATATGTTCAGAAAGAGGAAAATAAATAATTTTATTTTATATATAAACGAAAAAAGCCAATCCAGAGGATTGGCTTTTTGTCATTAACGAGAGTAGAACTCTACGATTAATGCTTCGTTGATTTCAGCTGCTAACTCAGAACGCTCAGCGTGACGAGTGTAAGTAGCTTCTAATTTATCAGCATCGAAAGTTAAGTATTCTGGTACGAAGTTGTTAACTTCGATCGCTTCTTTAACAACAACAAGGCTGTTAGATTTTTCGCGAACGCTGATTGTTTGACCAGGTTTTACACGGTAAGATGGGATATCTACGCGAGATCCATCAACTGTGATGTGGCCGTGGTTTACTAATTGGCGAGCTGCGCGACGAGTGCGAGCTAAGCCCATACGGTAAACTAAGTTGTCAAGACGAGCTTCAAGAAGGATCATGAAGTTTTCGCCGTGCTTACCAGGCATTTTACCTGCTTGGTCAAATGTGCGACGGAATTGACGCTCAGTCATGCCGTACATGTGACGAAGTTTTTGTTTCTCTTGTAATTGTAAACCGTATTCTGAAAGTTTCTTACGTTGGTTAGGACCGTGAGGACCTGGTGCGTAAGGGCGTTTTTCTAATTCTTTTCCTGTGCCGCTTAGAGAGATTCCAAGACGACGAGACAGTTTCCAAGCTGGACCTGTATAACGAGCCATAGTTGACTCCTCCTTTAAAAATGTTTTTATTTACGTAAAATAAAAACAGACGTAATCGATATTTACGGGCATTTTGTTTTCATGTACCTTCGCTCCAGCAGCAGGGAGTTACGAGATACACCTCCGTAGAGGAACAAAATACAAACGATAAACTCACATTACAAGGCTGCCTTTTTATTTTACACAAACGCTATTATATCTTTTACCCAGAGTTTCGTCAAGCGAGTACGTTTTTGTTTTATGCATATAAATTTTGGAAATTAACAAGAAGGAATTTAAAACGATATAAAAGAAGTGATAGAAACACAAATAAAACGCTTACATAAAATGTAGTAAAAAACATTCATCAAATTTTTGTTGGTGAACATGCGGAAATAAAAACATAAAAGGGGATGTTTTTATGAAAAAGAAGCATATGGAGACAGCGTTAATTCATCACGGTTATACATCTGAGGAACATAAAGGAAGTTTGACACCACCGTTATTTCAAACGTCTACATTTACATTTGAGACTGCGCAGCAAGGGGAGGCGAGTTTTGCGGGAGTGGATCCGTCTTATATTTACTCAAGACTTGGAAATCCAACCGTAAAATTATTTGAAGAACGTATGGCGGTGTTAGAAGGAGGAGAAGAAGCTCTTGCCTTTGGATCTGGTATGGCAGCTATTTCCGCAACATTAATTGGTTTTCTAAAAGCTGGAGATCATATTATTTGTTCAAATGGATTATACGGGTGCACGTACGGTTTTTTAGAAGTATTAGAAGAGAAGTTCATGATTACGCATTCGTTTTGTGATATGGAGACAGAGGGTGATGTCGAAAATAAAATCCGTCCAAATACAAAGGTTATTTTCGTTGAAACACCGATTAATCCAACGATGAAATTAATCGATTTAAAACAAGTTATTCGGGTTGCGAAGCGAAATGGCTTACTTGTCGTTGTTGATAATACGTTTTGTTCACCTTATTTACAAAGACCGCTTGAGCTTGGTTGTGACGCAGTTGTGCATAGTGCGACAAAATATATTGGCGGTCATGGCGATGTTGTGGCGGGTGTAACGATTTGTAAAACGAAAGCGTTAGCTGAAAAAATTCGCCCGATGCGAAAAGATATTGGCGGTATTATGGCGCCGTTTGATGCATGGTTATTGTTACGCGGATTAAAGACGTTAGCAGTAAGAATGGACCGCCATTGTGATAATGCCGAAAAAATTGTATCGTTCCTGAAAAATCATGATGCGGTAGAAGGTGTTTGGTATCCAGAAGGTGAGTTAGCATCTCGCCAAATGAAACGAGGCGGCGGTGTGATTTCTTTTTCAGTAAAAGGCGGAAAAGAAGAGACGCAAGCGTTTATCAATGACCTTCATTTTATTACAATTGCCGTAAGTTTAGGGGATACAGAAACGTTAATTCAGCATCCGGCAACGATGACGCACGCTGCGATTCCAGCTGAGTTAAGACAAGAAATGGGCATTTATGATAATTTAATACGTTTATCTGTCGGTTTAGAATCATGGGAAGATATCGTGTCTGATCTAGAGCAGGCGTTAAAGAAAATATCTACTGTGAATCAATAAAAAAGAGTGAGCTATCGGTTTCGTACGTGATGTACGCAATCGATAACTCGCTCTTTTCTTTTTAAATATGTTTTAAGAGTGTTTCCACAAACTTTTCTAAATAGCGCTGATCTACTTCATCAAAACGATTTTTTTCAGGGCTATCAATATCAAGTACACCAATGACAGTTTCTTCTTTCACAATCGGTACAACGATTTCTGAATTCGAAGCACTATCGCAAGCGATATGTCCTGGGAATTGGTGAACGTCTGCTACAAGCTGCGTTGTTTTTGTTTCAGCTGCAACGCCGCAAACGCCTCTTCCAAATGGAATGCGCACGCAAGCAGGCATTCCTTGGAATGGTCCAAGAACAAGCTGATTTCCTTCTGTTACATAAAAGCCAACCCAATTCACACGATCAAAAAATTGGTTTAATAGTGCGGACGCATTTGATAAATTTGCGACTACGTTTGATTCGCCAGTTAATAATGCATCCAGTTGTTTAATTACTGTCTCATATTGCTCTTCACGAGATCCTGCATAACTTTCTTTAGTAAACATGGAAACAGCCCCTTTTTTATCGAGATGTGTAAAATATTAGCAAAATACGATGTATTTCACATGACTTTGTCGATAGAAAATTAAAGGAATTTGTCTTAAAAGTCAAGAAATTTAAACTATAGCTGTTCAGTGAGAGGAAGTGAGCGCATGAAACAGACGAAACAAAAAGTAATTGATGCGGCAATATCGTTGTTTAACACGAAAGGTTATGATGGAACGTCGGTGCGAGACATTGCAAAGCGAGCGGATGTGAATGTAGCGAATATTTCATATTATTTTGCTGGAAAGCAAGGCCTATTAGAGCAGCTTATTACGGATTTTTTAGAAGGGTATATTCATGTGATTGAAACGTCCTTTGAACAGAGAGAGTATTTGTCGGCTAAAGATGTAATGGTGCAAATGGTGCGTGGGATTTTACGATATCAATTTGAAAATAGGGAACTGACACGTTTCTTCTACCGAGAGCTTTCACTGGATACGACATTAATTCGCGAAGTGATGACCATTTATTTTTCTAAAGAAAGATATTATGTAGAGCAAATCATAAAGCAAGGACAAATGAAACGAGAATTCAAAAAGGTATCTTTTACAATGTTTATGACACAATTAAAAGGCATGATGAATATGCCGTTTTTATATCCGCAATATATATCAGAAGTGCTGCATTCTTTTCCGTCTGAGACATTTTTCATAGAAATGTACACGAAGGAAATTGAACAATGGATGGAACAAACATTATGTATAACGAATATGTATCAGGAATGGCCAAGAGCTGTTCATATGTGAAAAATCCCCACCTAACGAACCGAGGTGGGGATTTTTGTGCTTTCTTTTCTTTGCCATACATTGTTGCATATTAGCGCGATAATTGTTAAAGAGGCTCCGGAAATTTCAATTTTGTCGACTGTATAACCTCGAAAGATGGAACCGATAAGTGCAAGTATAGGAACTAAATTCATAAATAATATGCCGTTAATAGATGAAATATAGCGATTTCCTGTGTTCCAGCAAAATACAGCGATAACACCTGCAATAATCGACATATACAAGAGTTCAAAACGAACGTTCATAATTGTACGTAGTGAAGGTACAGTAATGACGTTTGTGTAAGTGAAGAAAGTGACGATAACGATGAGTGAAATTGAGCCGAATAGACAAGTTAACGTCGTATACCTGAGTGGTGACCAAGATTGAAAACGAGCACCGCCGTTTGTATAAATGACCCAGCAAGTAACGCCGCATAGCATAAGTATATTTGTTGAGAGGTGACTGGCAGCTCCAAATAATAAGTGAATATTTCCTTTTGAAATGACAAGCATAACACCGAGCAATGCAACGAACATACAAAGGAATGTGTAGTTTTGTGGACGTTTATTTTTTGTTAGCCACTGCAATAATAAAGCGATGAGTGGCATAAGAGACTGGATCATCGCGGCATGGATGGCTCCAGAAGGTCCGGCAAGTTGTTGACCGTAAAAAACGAGAAAACCGTATCCAGCGAAGCCGACCGTTCCGTAAAAGAATAACGAAAGTGTTCTTTTTTCTAAGCGGAGTGAAGTTTTTCCTTCAGTAATGAATAGCAAAATAAGAAAAATTATAGCTGCTGATCCGTACCGGATAGTTGTGAAGAAGAACGGATCGATAAACTGTAGGGCATTTGCCATGACAGGAAACATAAATCCCCAAGCCGTTACGGCAAGTAGGCATAGGAGGGATCCGAGTAGCATTTGTTTTTTGTTCAAGAGTTTCATTCCCCTTTATATTTCGTTATAGTAAGTTGATGAAATAAGTATAAAGAGTAATTGTTTATAGAAGGAAATATCGATTTTTTATGACAGTTATAACTTTTGGTTAGAGGTGTGTACGATGGATTTGGAGGCAGTACGATCGTTTATTGAAGTAAAGAATACGCGAAGTTTATCGAAGGCGAGTAAGCTTTTACATATTTCTCAACCGGCGCTTAGTAAGCAAATTCAAAGATTAGAAGCGGATTTAGAGGTTACTTTACTGAAGCGTTCCGCGCAAGGAGTGGAGTTAACAAAGGCTGGAGAGTTATTTATAACAAGAATGTTACCGATTTTGAAACACATATATGAAGTGAAAGCCGAAATGAAGACTTTTCAAGAGAAGAGGAAAATTTCTATAGGTATATTACCAAGTTTAGCAGCTCATTACATATCAAAATGTAAAGATGTATTAGGTGAAGAATTCGAAGTAGAATGGAAAATTGAGCATACGAAAGTACTAATGGGACTCTTTAAAGAACGGAAGATTGAAGCGATGTTCGTCGATTCAGTAGTAGAAGGCGCTACGTGTATAAAAGAAATGCGAGAAGAAAAAATTGTTTGTGTCGTTTCAAATGATCATCTTTATAAAGAGAAAACAGTGATCCGAATGGAAGATTTGCAAAATGAAAAGTTAATCGTATACCCAGAAATCTGTGATGTAAGGAAAATGATTACGAATATGTTTCAGGGGATAGGTGCGAAACCAATCATTGCATTTGAAACTTCTTATGCAGAACCGATGCTTGCGATGGTCGGAGCTGGACTTGGTATTACGTTACTTCCAGCAATGTCAGTAAAGCAAGCGGTAAAGCAAGGGAATGTGCATGCGATTTCTATTGAACCACCACTTGCACGCAAAATTTATTTCGTATCCCATATGGAAGAGAACCTGTTATTGCAATCATTTGATGATGGAAGCCAATCCAAACAGAAGATTGAGAAAGATTACAATTGCATTGAAAGAAACATGAAATTTTAAAAAAAACTAGGTCAAAAACAAGCCATTACATGGTATGATTAGTACATTGTTAGTTGTTAAATATAGGGGAATTCCCTTTTTATACATAATGCCTTCCATTTCATAAACGGAACGGACAAAAAAAGAGATATAACTAGGAGGCTTTTTTGCATGGATTCTATCCTGACGATCGTTATCATTGTAGTAAGCTCTATTCTAGTGCTGCTCATGATAGAGCTTGTGATAAGAAATCGTTCATATAAAGATATTGAAGCACTTGAGCAGTGGAAACAAGAGATAAAAGATAAACCTGTGGCAGATGAACTAAAACGGGTGAAAGATTTAAACATGACGGGTCAAACAGAAGAACTGTTTGGTAAATGGCGTGAAGAATGGGATGAGATTGTATCAACAACCCTTCCGAAAGCTGACAAAGATTTAGCGCAAGCGCGAAAATTCGCCTCGCAATTCTCCTTCCGAAAAGCAAAGCATGCGATGAATGAATCCATAAGTGGTTTAGATGACGCTGATAATCGTATTACAGACATTTTAAATGAATTACAGCAATTGTTAGAAAGCCATGAAAAAAATAGCTCGGAAATTGAAGAGTTACGTGATACATATCGTAGTATGAAGAAGAGTGTTCTTGCTCATAGACATATGTATGGAGCAGCAGAGCAGAAAATTGAAGAGATGCTAGACGCTGAATCTAATAAATTTAAAAGCTTTGAAGAGGCAACAGATAATGGTGACTATTTAAAAGCGAGAGAAATTGTTATTAGTTTAGAAGAAGGTTTGGCAAGCTTAGAAATCATTATTCACCAAATTCCAGATTTATTGGTAGAGTGTCAAGCGACGTTACCAGTTCAGCTGGAAGATTTATTACACGGACATAATGATATGGTAAGACAAGGTTATGTATTAGAGTATTTGGAAGTCCCTAAAGAAGTTCGCGATATGACGACACAACTACACACATGTTTAATGGATATACAGGAGCTTCATATAACAGAAGCAGCTGAAAAAGTAGAAAACTTAAAAACGCGTTTAGATGGCTTCTATGATCAACTGGAACAAGAAGTACATGCGAGACATTATGTGGAGCAAAAAACACTTTCTGTTTATGAAGACTTAGAAGAAATTCGTACTGAAACGATTGAAACAAAAGCAGAAACACAACTTGTGAAACAAAGTTATCAGCTACAAGATAAGGACATTGAGTCTCAAAAAGTAATTGAAAAGCAAATGCATATTTTAACGAAACGTTTTGAAATGCTGCAATTACGCGTTGCGGAACAAGATATTGCCTTCTCTATTATTCGTGAGGAACTAGAAGAGGTTTATGAGCAATGTGAAACGTTAAAAGTACTTCATGCAGAATATAAAGAAATGCTGCAAACGATGCGTAAAGAGGAATTTGAAGCGCGTGAGAAGTTGCAAGAAATGCGAAATATCATTTTTGAAACGAAACGTTTTATGCAAAAGTCGAATTTGCCAGGTCTTCCAGAAAGCATTATGGAAGATTTAAAAAGAGGACAAATGGCAATGCAAGCTGTATATGAACAGCTAGAAGTGAAACCGTTAAATATGAACGCTGTAAATAGCAGTTTAGAAGAAGCGTACACAACTGTTAATGGTGTAGCTGAAATGACAGAAGAGTTAATTGGACAAGCGTATTTAGTTGAAAAATTAATTCAATACGGTAATCGTTACCGCAGTCATGATGAGAACCTTGCAGAGAGCTTAAATTATGCGGAGAAATTATTCCGTGAATATCAATACGATGCAGCTTTAGAACAAGCGGCTTCTGTACTAGAGCAACTTGAACCTGGCGTTGTTCAAAAAATAGCTGAATATGTAGACAATCAACAAACCCTTTCATAAGGGTTTGTTTTTTTGTGTAATTTTAGGGACGATGTTGCTATAATGAATAGCGGAATACAGTAAGGTTATTCGTTTTAAAATATAACGGAACCTTTTAGTAGTCTTAGCGTAATGACACGTATTTGTGATATGATTATATGATGTGATAGCGCTGAAAGGGGAAGAACGATGATCTATTTTGATAATAGTGCGACGACGAAGCCATATCCAGAAGCCCTTCAATCGTACGTAACGGTTGCTGGAAAATATTTTGGAAACCCTTCTTCTATTCATTCGCTTGGAGGAGAGGCAGAGCGTCTATTAACACAATCAAGAACGATTGCAGCGCAGCTTCTTCACGTTAAACCTTCTGAGATTATTTTCACATCAGGTGGAACGGAAGGGAATAACCTTGCGATTAAAGGAATAGCGATGAGGAATCGTTCGCGCGGTAAACATATCATTACAACAAATATTGAACACGCGTCTGTGTTTGAAGCATATAAACAATTAGAAGATCTCGGTTTTGATGTAACATATTTACCGGTTAATGAGCATGGTGTTGTATCGGTAGAGGATGTAAAACGAGCACTTCGTGAAGATACGATTCTTGTGTCAATTATTCACGTGAACAACGAGACTGGAGCAATTCAGCCTGTTGCTGAAATTGGAACGTTATTATCGAACTATCCGAAAATAAGATTCCATGTGGACCATGTACAAGGGATAGGAAAAGTACCGCTTGATTTATATGCTTCTCATATTGATCTTTGCTCAATATCTGGACATAAATTCCACAGTGTAAAAGGAACGGGTCTTCTTTATGTGCGTGATGGCGTAAGGTTAGATCCAATTTTATCAGGTGGTCAACAAGAGCTTAAGTATCGCTCTGGTACAGAAAACTTACCTGGTATTGTAGCGATGGTGAAAGCACTTCGCATGACAATGGAACAAGTGAAGGAAAAGATAGCTCATTTGCACAATTTACAAACAGAGCTTGTCCGTTTCTTTAAAGAGATGGAAGATGTAACGATCAATACGTCGCTTGCATATGCAGCACCGCACATTTTAAATGTATCATTTGTTGGTTTAAAACCAGAAGTGGTCGTTCATGCTTTAGAAGAGCACGGTGTATATGTATCGACGAAGTCTGCTTGTTCTTCAAAAGCAAATGAAGTGAGCAGAGTGTTAGTGTCAATGGGAGTACCACATGCCGCTGCTGCAAGTGCTATTCGCATTAGTTTGGCACCAGAAAACACGATGGAAGAAGTAAAACAATTTGAAGGTATTGTGAAAGAGACGATGCCAAAATTACATGAAGTGATGAGGTAAAGGAATATGATGACATATGAATATATTTTAGTTCGTTATGGAGAAATGACGACTAAAGGTAAGAACCGTTCTAAATTTGTAAGCACATTAAAAGATAACGTAAAGTTCAAACTGAAAAAGTTTCCAAATATTAAAATCGATGCAACACATGATCGTATGTACATCCAATTAAATGGCGAAGACCATGAAGCAATTTCTGAAAGATTGAAAGATGTATTTGGTATTCATAAGTTTAACTTAGCGATGAAAGTACCATCAGAATTAGAAGACATTAAAAAAGGTGCATTAGCAGCTTTCTTACAAGTAAAAGGCGATGTGAAAACATTTAAAATTACAGTGCACCGTTCTGATAAACGCTTCCCGATGAAGACGATGGAGTTACTTCCAGAAATCGGTGGGCACATTTTAGAAAACACAGAGGATATCACAGTAGATGTTCATAATCCAGATGTGAATGTACGTATAGAAATTCGCAGTGGTTACACATATATTATGTGCGGTGAGCATATGGGAGCTGGCGGTTTACCAGTAGGCGTTGGCGGAAAAGTAATGGTACTTCTTTCTGGTGGTATCGATAGCCCAGTAGCAACGTACTTAACTATGAAACGCGGCGTGTCTGTGGAAGCAGTTCACTTCCATAGCCCACCTTTCACAAGCGAGCGTGCAAAACAAAAAGTAATCGATTTAGCACAAGAGTTAACGAAGTACTGTAAACGTGTAACGCTTCACCTTGTTCCATTTACTGAAGTGCAAAAAACGATTAATAAAGAAATTCCATCTAGCTATTCAATGACAGTTATGCGCCGTATGATGATGCGTATTACAGAGCGTATCGCAGAAGAGCGTAATGCACTTGCAATCACGACTGGTGAAAGTCTTGGACAAGTAGCAAGCCAAACATTAGATAGTATGCATACAATTAACGAAGTAACAAACTATCCAGTTATTCGTCCACTTATTACGATGGATAAATTAGAAATTATTAAAATCGCTGAAGAAATCGGCACATATGATATTTCAATTCGTCCGTACGAAGATTGCTGTACAGTATTCACACCAGCAAGCCCAGCGACGAAGCCGAAGCGTGAAAAAGCGAATCGTTTTGAAGCGAAATATGATTTCACACCATTAATCGATGAAGCTGTAGCGAACAAAGAAACAATGGTATTACAAACGGTAGAAGTAGTGGCGGAAGAAGAAAAATTCGAAGAACTTTTCTAAAACCATAAATTACCATATCTAAAACGTGTATGAAGTCATGTTATTTATCACACTCTATACTCACAAGGAGGTGATATAACATGTCACGTAGCACAAATAAATTAGCGGTTCCTGGTGCTGAATCAGCATTAGACCAAATGAAATACGAAATCGCTCAAGAGTTTGGTGTTCAACTTGGAGCGGATGCAACAGCTCGCGCTAACGGTTCTGTTGGTGGTGAAATCACTAAACGTCTAGTTTCACTAGCTGAGCAACAATTAGGCGGTTACCAAAAATAATCCCATATATGATGGCTTAGAAAGAGCGGGTTCTCCCGCTCTTTCTTTTTGTTGTTTGCACCGTTATACATTTATCCCGCTTTAATGGGCAGTAAGACCCCGACCTCGAAATTCAGCGAAAGCAAAGAAGTTAGGTGGGGGTCGGGCTGCCCATAAAAGTCCGATTGGTGAGGGCTGATAATCAGTGGGGGATGAAGAAAACCCCCACTGATTAAAGTTTCACTTTATTTCGACATAGACATAAAAAATTTGTCAAAAGAAGAGGGTTCAAAATTAACTGAAAATTCTTTATTATATAAGGGAGGCATAGAAATGGAGGAGGATATTGTATGAAAAGAGAAGAATTGTTGGCGCCGCCGTCTTATAATTTAGTTTCTGAAATAGAGAAATATACAGGTGATAAAGAGAAGCTTGCTTTAATTTGGCAAGATGATAAAGGGAATAGACGAGAAGTTACATACACTGAGTTAATGCAAGGTGCGAATAAAATTGGAAACGCTTTTATAAAGAGTGGTCTACAAAAAGGGGACAAGCTTCTTATCATGATGCCGCGTTTAATTGAAGCGTACATGACGTATATCGCTGCAATTAAAGCAGGATTTGTCGTAATTCCGAGTTCGGAGATGTTACGTAAAAAAGATATTGAATATCGAATCGAGCACGGGGAAGTAAAAGCGATCGTCAGTTATGAACCCTACATTGGACAGTTTGATGATATAGAAGCGATGGAATCCCTTCAAAAGTTCGTTCTGAGCGAGCAGTCAGTAGATGGGTGGATTAATTTAAAAACAGCGTTAGAAACAGAAAGTGACCTGTTAGAAATGGCGAAGACAGATAAAGAAGATATGGTCTTTTTATCTTACACGTCAGGGACGACAGGAAATCCAAAAGGTGTTGTTCATACGCATGCGTGGGCATACGCTCATTTACGCACGAGCGCTCCAAATTGGCTCGGAATTGAAGAGAATGATGTTGTATGGGCAACGGCTAGTCCAGGCTGGCAAAAGTGGATTTGGAGCCCATTTTTAGCAACTCTCGGCTCAGGTGCAACAGGATTTGTATACAACGGTAAATTTGAACCGAAAACATATTTAAATTTATTAGACGATAATAAGGTGAATGTGCTTTGTTGTACGCCAACTGAGTATAGATTAATGGCAAAGGTAGAAAACTTAAGTGAGTACAATTTAGAGGCGTTACATAGCGCTGTATCGGCAGGTGAGCCGTTAAATAGAGAAGTCATTGAAACATTCCAAAAGCACTTTAATATTACAGTGAGAGACGGCTATGGGCAAACAGAAAATACATTACTTGTTGGTGTAATGAAAGGGATGGATATTAGACCGGGATCAATGGGAAAACCAACGCCAGGCAACCACGTTGATATTGTAGATGAGGAAGGTATTCCGGTACAGGTAGGAGAAGTTGGTGATATTGCAGTTCACATTGAAACACCGGCTCTCTTTAAACAATATTATAAAGACGATGAGCGCACAGCAATGCAATTTCGCGGTGATTATTATATTACCGGTGATAAAGCGAAGAAAGATGAAGACGGCTATTTCTGGTTTGAAGGGCGCGGTGATGATATTATTATTAGCTCTGGTTATACAATCGGACCGTTTGAAGTAGAAGATGCACTTGTAAAACATCCTTACGTAAGAGAGTGCGCAGTTGTTGCAAGCCCTGATGAAATTCGCGGCAGTGTCGTGAAGGCATTTATCGTATTAAGAGAGAATATAGACAAGAACGAAGAAACATTAATTCCAGCACTCCAACAACACGTCAAGGAACTCACTGCACCATATAAATACCCTCGCAAAATTGAATTTGTAGATGAACTACCAAAAACGATTTCCGGAAAAATTCGCCGTATTGAACTTAGAAAACAAGAGATGGAGATTCCGTCAAAATAATTTCGAAAATAGTTGAATGAACTGTAAACCGTATGGTATTATAAAGACGAACGTAAGTTCGATTTTATAAATTGGAAAAAGAGGTGTCCGTATGATTTTAGGTATTAATCCGTACTTAGTTTTAGATGGTGGTGGGCAAGAGGCTGTACAGTTTTATAAAGAGGCGTTAGATGCAAAAGTAGAAGTCATGCAAACTTTTGGTGACATGCCTGAAAATCCAGAATATCCGATTCCAGCTGAAGCAAAAGAGCGCGTTTTACATGCTACTTTAAAAGTTGGTAATACGGACCTTATGATTTCTGATACATTCCCAGGTAAAGGGCATGCAATCGGATCTCAAGTAACAATTGCAATTCAAATTAGTGATGCAGGAAAAGCGAAAGAAGTATTCGAAAAGTTACAAGAGGGCGGAGAAGTTATTATGCCACTTCAAGAAACATTCTGGAGCCCAGCATACGGACAACTTAAAGATAAATTTAGCATTGAATGGCAAATCACAACGAACCCTACTGAACAAAAGTAATTTTTAGAAAAGCACCATGTTTTGAAATGGTGCTTTTTTTTATACAATAAAAACAAAGGAGATGGGATATATGGGAGAAATTTGGTATGGCGGCACCATTTACACGATGCGAGAAGAAAATGAAAAAGTAGACGCTGTTTATGTTGAAAACGGTATGATCGTTGATGTCGGGAGTAAAGAAGAGTTAGGAGACCGATATGCTGCGGTTAAATTGCACGATTTAGAAGGCAGAACGATGATTCCAGGTCTCGTTGATAGTCATATGCATCTTATTGGGCATGGAGAGAGGTTACTCCGTCTAGATTTATCAAACTGCACATCTTATAGTGAAGTGCTGACTTTCGTGCGGAAGCGAGTGGAAGAAGCTCCAAAGGGTTCTTGGGTTATTGGAGAAGGATGGAATGAAAATAACTTTATAGATACGAAAGATGTTCATGTGAAAGATTTAGATGAAATCTCGAAAGAACACCCCATTTTATTAAAGCGTGTTTGTCGTCACGTGACATGGGTGAATTCATACATACTGCAAGAAGCGAACATACCAGAAGCGACGCAAGACCCGAAAGGCGGAAAAATTGGTCGTGATGCGTCAAATAATTTAACAGGACTTTTATATGAACAAGGGCAAGAATTAATTAAACATGTGCAGCCAGAAATTGATGAAGTTTATTTACAAAGAGCTTTGCAAACAGCGATTAAAGACTGCTGGCAATATGGGCTCGTTGGTGGGCATACGGAAGATTTAAATTATTACGGTGGTTTTAGAAAAACGCACAATGCGTTTTCTCATGTTATAAAGGAAATGCCATTTAAAGCACATTTACTCGTTCACCATGAAGTAGCACATGAACGAAAAGAATATGAAAATGAGCATTATATTGAATTTGGGGCGATGAAAATTTTTTCTGATGGTTCTTTTGGCGGAAGAACAGCTTTATTAAGTGAACCGTATAAAGATGCGCAGGAAACAAATGGAGTGGCAATCTTCTCACGCGAAGAGCTTGCGGAGTTAGTGAAAAAAGCACGAGATTTACATATGCCAGTAGCGATTCATACAATCGGTGACTTATCGTTAGAATATGTCATTGATGCACTTGAATTATATCCACCAGCAGAAGGATTGCGTGATCGCATTATTCATTGTCAGCTCGCTCGTGAAGAGTTGGTTGAGAGAATGAAAAACTTGCAAGCCATTATTGATATACAACCAGTTTTTGTTTCATCAGATTTTCCATCCGTCATTGAAAAACTAGGAGAGCATCGTCTTCGTTATGCGTACGCTTGGAAGACGTTACTGGAAGCGGGATTACATTGCAACGGTGGATCTGACGCGCCAATTGAACAAGTGAATCCGTTTTTAGGCATATATAGCGCTGTTACACGTAGAAGTTTTATTGACGGTATATGTTATATGCCGGAAGAGAGATTAACGGTATATGAAGCTGTCTCTTTATTTACAACAGGAAGTGCCTATGCAATTGGAAAAGAATCGAAGCGAGGACAAATCGCGAAAGGATATGAAGCGGACTTTACGATAGTAGATCGCAATATTTTTGAAATAGAGGCAGAAGAAATAAAAGAAGTGCAAGCAGAAATGACTGTAATTGATGGGAAGATTGTGTATAGGAAAGACGTGTGAAAATATATCGATTTACCGACAAAAGCTACCAATATTGGTCGATAGCGAGAAAAATAAAAAACCGCCGCATTATGGAATATCATAATGCGGCGGTTTTTTTCATGTTATAAAAACGTTCTCTGTACTTTTTCCCAGAAGGAATTGTTTTTTAATTTAACTGTTTTAATTTGTTTATCGCTTAAGCGTACAACAGCTTTTTCGACTTGTTTAATGCTAAGTGCTTCATTATCCATACCAATAACAGGATAATCGTTACCGTCTGGTCTTAGTTTTAAAGTTAGTGTACGTTCGTGATTTAAAATGAACGGTGAACCGAGCGTACGATATGTGTTGTTATTTAATGATGCTAGTTCGCTTACTTGGAAACATGGGATAAGCGGATCAACAACTGCACCATGCAATGATTTGTTGTAAGCTGTACTTCCTGTTGGGGTAGAAACTACTAAACCGTCCCCTCTAAATGTTTCGAAGTATAAATCATCAACGTGAACATCTACAACAAATGTTTTAATAATGCTAGAACGTAATGAGAACTCATTTAAACAATAGAAAGATGTACCGTGATCTACATCTACCTGAATTGTTGGATATTTGCGCACTTCAATTTCGTTTTTTGTAATTTCTTGAAGGGCTGTATCGATGTGATCAATGTGGAAATCACAGTAGAACGAAATTTCATCTTTCGTAGAAATCCCTGCGTATAAGCAATCTTCTCTAAAACCAGTTTTACGAACGGCTTGTAAGAAGGTTGCATCATCTCCAACACTGACGATAGCGTTTGCATTTTTTGGATGATCTAATATGGTAAATCCATTCTTTTCTAAAATACGATAGATTGGGTTCATTTTTTCAACGAGCGTTGCTTTGTCATCACCATAAAAGAAAAATAAATTGCGACGATCTGCCATTATGTATCCCTCCACTGCAGTTAAATTTTCTGTTTTTCGTGCTACATATCATTAGAGTCCGTTCTCGATGATATGTTCAAATAATATATTTCGATATAAAATGTCAAAATCCCTTTTTATTTTTAGAAAAATTTTTATATTCAATCTTATGGGGTTCTGTTTAATGATGAATAAACTTGTCGATAATGGGTACGGAGTGAAAGGATGATACGTATGCAGTGGTTCGTAATTGGAATAATAATTCTTCTCCTTTTTATTTTGCTTATACTATTGTCGAAAATAAAGCTTAAAGTGACATTTTTATATTCAGAAATGGAAAAGCAATGTTTGTTTCAAGTGAAAATATGGATGATTCGATATACATTCGATGTATTGGAAAGAATTGAAAAGCAACAGAAGAAGACAGGACAAAAGATCGAGAAAGCTGAAGAGGACGGCGGATTAGATAATAAAATTATAGCGCAACTTGATAGTATGGGGGAGCTGATAAAAAAGCTGCAAGAAGTTCATACTATTGTTAAAGATTTTCTCAAACGAGTGAAAATCAATGGTTGGAGATGGCATACGCAAATTGGTGCAGGTGATGCAGCTAGTACTGGAATTGTCACTGGATATGCATGGGGGACAAAAGGAATGGCTGCTGGAGTTGTAGGACAATATATGCATATTGTCGATGTACCTGAATTTGAAATTACGCCTGTTTTTCAAGGGAAAGGATTTGCGTCAAGATGTGAGTTAACAGCATCCTTTCGTATATTCCGTACTGTAAAAACAGCGGTGAAATTGCTCATGTTTATGAGAAAGCAAAAATCTGGTGTGACAGAAAAATCTGTTCAAGCATAGGGGGGATATAGAATGGACCATCCAATTCAAGGTTTAATGACAACCGCAATGCAGCATTTAAAACAAATGACTGATGTAAATACAATTGTTGGTGATCCGATTAAAGCGGCAGATGGAAGTGTAATTCTTACCGTTTCGAAAGTTAGTTTCGGCTTTGCCGCTGGTGGAAGTGAATTTGGTAAAGAACAAGCAGGCCGTCATCCATTTGGCGGGGGAAGTGGAGGAGGAGTTTCTATTAATCCTGTTGCTTTTCTTGTTATAAATGGAGACGGTGTAAAAGTGTTGCATTTAGATAAGCAAACACACGTCATCGATAAAATAATTGAATTAGCGCCACAAGCTGTTGATAAAGTGAAGGAAATGATGGATAAACGAAAAGAAGACGATCCTGAATTTCAAATTTAACAAATAAAGAAGCTGATCAATGGATTGGCTTCTTTAATTTTTTTGTAAATAAAGCGATTTTATTTGCATTATCGATAGGGACAAACTATCATTTACATTGTACATATTTTGTTTAAATAAGGGAGGATTTTCAAGTGGCAAACGTAACTTTTAAAGGTAATCCAATGACTTTAGTTGGAACAGAAGTTAAAGTTGGCGATCAAGCGCCAAACTTCCAAGTATTAGCAAACGACTTATCTCCAGTAAGTTTAGAAACATACAAAGGCGAAGTGAAATTAATTAGTGTTGTACCTTCAATCGACACAGGTGTGTGTGATGCACAAACACGTCGTTTTAACCAAGATGCAGCAGGTATTGAAAACGCGAAAGTATTAACAATTAGCGCTGACTTACCATTCGCTCAAAAACGCTGGTGTGCAGCAAACGGTTTAGAAAATGTTGTAACACTTTCTGACCACCGTGACCTTTCATTCGGTGAAGCTTACGGCTTAGTAATGAAAGAGCTTCGTTTACTTGCTCGTGCAGTATTCGTAGTAGATAGCAACGACAAAGTAGTTTACGCAGAGTACGTAAGCGAAGGTACAAGCCATCCAAACTATGAAGCAGCATTAGAAGCAGCTAAATCTGCAAAATAATGTGAAGGAAATGACCTCTTATAAAGAGGTCATTTTTTCTCATATATTGCTGCGTAACGGTACCAATATATGAGAAAAAACGTTATATCATATATAACTGAAAGGGGAGCTCTTTGCAGGAGGTCGCTTTTTCTTTTTGGAAAAAAACACTTTGTGGTATGATATAAGTTATGTGTAAAAGAGAGAAGGAGGAATGTACGTGAGTCAGACAGTAGAAACATTATTTTCTATTTTTGATTCTTCTGCGGTAGTTTTACGTAAAGAATTAGATGTAACATATTTAGAGGCGCTTGTAGAAACAGGTGATAACTTGTTTGAAGGAGCGATTTTACAAGAGGAATTATCTGAGTCAGCAATTGAAAGGCTGAATCGTGAATATAGTACGTTTAATGAAGAAACATATAAAGGTGAAGAAATTCGTAAAGCATTTCAGTTAGCCATTTTAAAAGGAATGAAAGAAGGCGTACAAGCGAATCACGAAATGACGCCTGATGCAGTTGGCATGTTCATGAGCTACTTATTCCATAAATTTATGCAAGGTCAAAACGAAATTACGGTGTTAGACCCTGCAATTGGAACAGGTAACTTAATGACTACAGTGTTTAATAGCGCCAAAGAAGGACTAGCAATGAGTGGGTTTGGTGTAGAAGTGGATGAAGTGCTAATTAAACTTGCTTTAGTAAATGCGAATTTACAAAAGCATGCAATCGAATTCTTCCATCAAGATGGACTAGCGCCACTTTATATCGATCCGGTTGATGCAGTTGTTTCAGACTTACCGATTGGTTACTATCCAAATGAAATCGGTGCAAGTGAATATAAGTTAAAAGCAGATGAAGGAATGTCATATGCTCACCACTTATTTATTGAACAAAGTGTGAAACATACGAAAGAAGGCGGGTACTTATTCTTCCTAGTGCCAAACTTCATCTTTGAAAGTGACCAAGCACCAAAATTACATGCATTTATTAAAGAAACATGTTTTATTCAGGGGTTATTACAGCTACCTGTTTCCATGTTTAAAAACGAGAAAAATGCAAAAAGTATATTTGTTCTCCAAAAGAAAGGCCCTAGTGTAACGATGCCAAAACAGGCGTTATTAGTGGAGTTACCTAAATTCTCCAACATGAAGGCGATGGAGAACATTATGGATCAATTAAATACTTGGTTTGCAACGCATAAATAAGGCTAGGTATATGTAACAGGGTTAGTAATTCATGTAGTACAGTTTTATATGATATGTCATATTTTTAAATATATACTAGATTTAACTGAATTTTTTTGAAATCTGTAATATATATTTTTTCTTGGTGTTACAATTTTTTCACTTGAAATATATGTCGGACGATGTTTAAATTAAAATCGTGAGTATAAAATTTGCTAATGATGAAACGTTTTCATATGTAGTGAATTTAATTAGATAAAATCGAGCGGTTTGTGGAAACATCCACACAACTACCAAGAGAAAAAGGGGCGAAAGACTAGATGTCAAAAATCATCGCGATTAACGCAGGAAGCTCTTCCTTAAAATTCCAATTATTTGAAATGCCAAGTGAAACAGTATTAACAAAAGGTTTAGTAGAACGTATCGGTTTAGAAGATAGTATCTTCACTATTACTGTAGATGGCGAAAAACAAAAAGAAATTACAAACATTCCAGATCACGCAGTAGCAGTTAATATGCTTCTTAAAAAATTAACTGAAAACGGAATCGTTAAATCTCTAGATGAGATCGGCGGTATCGGTCACCGTGTTGTTCACGGCGGCGAAAAATTTGCTGACTCTGTTTTAATTACTGATGAAGTATTAGCTGATATCGAAGAATTAAGCGATTTAGCACCACTTCATAACCCAGCAAACCTTGTTGGTATTAAAGCATTCCAAGAAGTATTACCAAACGTACCAGCAGTAGCAGTATTCGATACAGCATTCCACCAAACAATGCCGGAATCTGCATTCCTATACAGCTTACCATATGAGTACTATGAAAAGTTCGGCATCCGTAAATACGGTTTCCACGGAACTTCTCATAAATACGTAACTGAGCGTGCGGCTGAATTATTAGGTCGTCCACTTGAAAGCTTAAGCTTACTTTCTTGTCACTTAGGTAACGGTGCAAGTATCGCAGCAGTAGAAGGCGGTAAATCTATCGATACTTCTATGGGCTTCACTCCACTTGCTGGTGTAACAATGGGTACACGTTCTGGTAACATTGACCCTGCGTTAATTCCATACATCATGGAAAAAACAGGCCAAACAGTAGAAGAAGTAGTTAGCGTATTGAACAAGAAGAGTGGTATGTTAGGTCTTACTGGTTACTCTAGTGACCTACGTGACATCATTGCGAAAGAAGAAGAAGGCGATCACCGTGCGAAAGTAGCACTTGATGTATTCGTAAGCCGTATCCACAAATACATCGGTTCTTACACTGCTCGTATGAAAGGTGTAGACGCAATCATCTTCACAGCTGGTGTAGGTGAAAACAGTGCAATTATTCGTGAGCGCGTATTAGAAGGCCTTGAGTACATGGGCGTATACTTCGACGTAAAACGTAATAACGTATTCGGTGAAGAAGCATTCATCAGCTTCCCACACTCTCCAGTAAAAATTATTGTAATTCCAACTGACGAAGAAGTTATGATTGCTCGTGACGTACTACGTCTTGGAAATATTGGTTAATATACTATATAAAAAAGACGAGATCCTATAGGATTTCGTCTTTTTTTTGTTGGATATAGTTTAACATTCCATCTGGATAGAGTACTTTTTTCTCCTGAATGAATGCCGTAATGGGAATCCATTTCGCATACGATACTATTTGCTCATCTTGTATATTCATTTTTTCCATTTCATATAGTGATGTGTCTAATAAGCGTAAAAAATATAGCTGAATGATTTCATGACCAATTTCTCCATCAAGATGAAAGATGTTTTCTAAGCAGCCTAAATAATTGGTGATTTCCACTTCTGTATGAAGCTCTTCTTGAAATTCACGAATAACGGTATGTGCTGATTTTTCACCAAGTTCAATTGATCCACCAAGAGGTCGGTAAAATGTTTCATCGCCTGTATGATATTCTTGTACGAGAAGGCGATCTTGATGTATAGCAAGACCAAAAGCTTTTGCACGTGGATACATATTGCAATCACTCCTTATTTATTTTGTATAAGGATGATTATAATGTGTTTTGTAATAAAAGGTGTCGTGTATTTAAGCCTGTGGTCTAATCGTTATCCCATCAAATAAGTCATTCCAAAATGCTTCATTGTACTGAAATACATCCATAATAGGGCATTTTATAGCGCAAATATTTTGTAATCCCCAATCTTCTTCTACAACAGTTGGTACATCTTCAGGAATGAGTAATAGGACAGAGAATGTATGTTTAACTATTTGAGATAAAATGTGTTCCAAGGAACGAGCTTCTTCGTATGTTCCTCCAGTTCGAATAAACAATATGGATTCTTCCGTTTCAATTGTAGTTAGAAAACGATGAATTCGATGCTCATAGTTTAACTTAATTTCTGTATAAGAAGGCCAAGAAGTTGGTGTGTTTACATCTGTTTTAAAATCATGGCAGGAGTCGATTTCATATAAGTTATCACGGAGTCTTAATTTCGCACCATCATCCCAAAATGAGATGAATGATAAGTTTTCGAACTGTAAAAAACGGTCAAATCGATTTTGTAATAATACATTCACTTTTTCTAATGAAGGGCTTAGCATAAAATCGATAACACCAAAAAATGGTGATAATTTGAATTGATATAAAGCCCAAGCAGGCCAGCAGTTTTGCCCTAAGCTAAATACTGCATTATATTCTTTTTTTATATTGGATAGATTCATGTGGTTCATCTCATCCTTTTTGTTAATATTTTATGTCATTAAAAAATGGTATGTGAATCAAGATAGACAAGCATATTTGCAAAGAATAAGCAGAAATATGTTACAATAGAAAAAAATCGAACGAGGTGGTTGTTACGATGCGATCGAAGCGAGAACAAGCCATTTTAGACAATATAAAAGAATGGGAATTGCAATTAGTTGAGCAAGAAGCGACTGACTTTCAAAAAATGTTTGATAAATGGGTACATACGACAATTGCGAAATTACCTGAGAAAAAGCGAAAAGATTTCTTTACGAAAGCAGATGGATGGCTCTTTCATTTGCATGCATTAATTCAAAGTTCACAATCACAGTTAGATGCGCGTAATCGTATTTTAGGAACGTCGAGATTGTTTGATGAATCGATTGAGCAACTAGAAGATTTAAAAGCGTTATCTATTGATCAGTTAACATACATAGCAGAGCAGCAAACAGCACGACATCGTTTATATTCATTCGTACAAGGCGGAGCAACGGGTGCTGGAGGTTTATTATTATTAACGGCTGATTTTCCAGTTATGCTTGCGTTAAATGTGAAGGCTGTCCAACTTATTGCCACATCGTTTGGACATGATGTGAACAAGCCTTATGAAATGATGCTTGCGTTAAAGGTGTTTCATGCGTCATTACTACCAGGAAGACTTCAGCAATATGCATGGTACAATTTACTGCAAGAGTTAGAGCAAGAAGATTCGTTCTTCTATGAAGGAGACGAAGCGGTATTACAACCAGCTTCTACTGAAGTTGTGTTAAAACAAATTTTGAAAACATTTTCGATTTATGCTCTTCGTCGTAAATTATTCCAAGGTATTCCGGTAATTGGAATGGCAATTGGGTCTACAGTGAATTATCGTTTAACAAGAAACGTTACTGAATTTGCAAATAGATTTTATCAAGTGCGCCACATAGTCGAGAAGGAAAAAAGAGCGTAAAAAAAGCGAGAGGCCGAAGCCTTTCGCTTTTTTAATTTGTTGCATGCTTTTTGGACATTGGAATAGATACTGGTTGCTTTTCTTCTGCTTTTTCTGTTTTTGGATAATAAATTAAATCCAATGTTTTTGCCTGTACGGCAATCGAAAGAATAGTAAAAGCAATTTCTGTCCAATTTAAATAATATAATGAAAGCGCAAGAACAATCGCGTCAAAGACGAAGAAAATTTGCCCAATTGTAAAACGAGTTCGTTTACTTAATACAATTGTTAAAATATCGTCCCCGCCGGTTGCACCGCCAAATCGCAATATAAAACCGAGTCCAATACCAGCTAATGCACCGCCAACTACTGCAGCTATAAATAAATTGTTTGATAAATCGACCGTAAATGGAGAATAATTTTCCATAAGAGAATAAAATACTCCGAATGAAATCGAACCTAGGAATGAATAGCCAACCATTTTTCTACCTAAAAATGAAGCACATAGTAAAATAATTGGGATATCCATAATTACAGTTGAAATAGATGGTGAAATATCATAAAAATTTTGGATGAATAGTGCAATTCCTACAAAGCCACCTTCTGTTAAGTGGTTTTGGAAGTGAATGTGATATAGCGCTGCTGCTAAAATAAATGAACCGATTAAAACCATAAAAATTTCTTTAATAATTTGTCGACTTTGGATGTTCCTCATCGTTATTCCTTCTTTCCGTAGTTAGTAGTCCTGTTTGTGTTGTAAACTAACTACGAGCTCACATGTAGCTTTCAGTTAGTTTACGAAAAAACTAACTACGCTATATGTCGCTGAAGAAATAACGAATAATCCTCTCGTCCATCAATTCTCCCTACCTTCGTTTTAGTTTAAGTCTTAAAACGACTAAACAAAACGTGGAGTAGGATTCTTCATTTAGCAATCCTTCTCTTCTTTGTTTTGTTTAGCTAGTAACAATTAAGTCCTAAACAAAACGCTATGTGTAAGAAGAGTCTTTTTTTTGCCAAATTATCCTTCGGGCAATCATAATTTCCCCACTCTCGTATTTTTTTCGCTAGACTAAAGTATCTGAGCTGAAAAATACGCTACGTGTATGATTCGTCAATACGATGCCACATGCTCCTTCGAGCGATCATGATATCAAAATCCCTTCCTTCAAGATTTATATTATTATATCATACTTTCAAAAAATGTATGCGGATGGAAACCGACAATAAACGGAGGGAATCTACAAAAATTGTTATGTTTAAATATTTTTGTAGAAAAGCCTAAGTTATTTCGCTAAGTCGGACAGTATTTTTAGTTTGTCCAATAAGTAAGAAAAAAAGAGTTTTTATTCAGTTGTATTCTTTTCATCACTTTTATCTTTAAAAAACGTATCCCAGCTAATCACACTTAAAAACGTTAAAGCGATAATAACGAAAGCGCGCATAAATTTTAGACCTCCTTTTGTACACAGTATATGAATCGTTCACTTTGGAATGTGTCATTTTTTTACAAGTCTTAACTATTATGAGAGTATATTAATATAGATAGATGAAAGGGAGAATGAAGATATGCTAAAAGACATGTTTAAAAGAAAAGAATTAACATGCGTTTCATGTCAGAAAAAGATTCAATATGAAGAAGAGTTAGTTGCCTTTGTAAAGTTACCGAAAGAAAGAAGTATATTAGTTGGTCCGTTTGATGTGTGTTTGGCGAAAACAGCACAAGAAATATATTGTAAATCGTGTTACGACAAAAAAGCATGACCCAAAGTAATTGAGGGGCATGCTTTTTTCATTGGTGTGCTTTCCCCTCAGATACATTTTGAGTGAGTCGATACCAAAGCCAAAGATCATTAATGATGGAAGCGAGATCGGCAATTTCTGAATTCAGTTTGCAAGAAATTTCGAAGTCTTCTTCGTTATTTAAATGATGCTGTTTTGTATTAATAGTGTGCTCGAGTTCTTTTATTCGATCAGGAATCTTTCCGCGAACTTGTTCCCATTTCAATAAAATAGCATGCTGCATTTTTTCGGGGATATCTTCCCAATCTTCTTGTAAATGAGGAATTTCAATTCCTAGATGATTATCGTATAAGAAATATTTTTCCATAAGTTCACCCCCGTTGTCCTGCTTATATTGTACGTCAACTACCCGCACTGAGATGTGAAACGTTTCAGTAGGAGTATGAGTTAGAACGCTAGGTCTTTTCGTCTATCGCTAGACAGTTTGACGCTCTAGCATTCATGCCACCTTACGGTAACACCCCAAGTATGTTTTTGGTTGGTACTGGCAACAAACGATTGCTTTCCCACTTGCACCACCCTTTCGAAAAAGAGCAGTTCTTCTTTATGGAAGAAGCCACCACTCAGATGAATCCGGCGTGTGCTACAAGCCCCGACAAGTCGAGTACACATGGATGGTTGACACACCCACTAAGCTATGCGCGAAGCAACAGCCTTACGTTTTTGCACTTCTAATAGAATCGGCGTTTTCACTTTGAGATTGTCATCCAATTCTACAACTCTTGATTTTTGCAATGTATTCAATGCACCATTAATATCAGCATGGATACATGTTCCTACTTTACTTTGGTACAGACCACGAGTGATTCGTTTGCCACTAAAGCGATAATGCGTTCTATCATCCTTAGACCAAACTGGAATCCTATCTTTATCAAGAAAACTAGCTTTTGAAGTATAGCTTTCTTCTTGTTTTAAAAATCGTATACCTTCTTTTACACATTTATTCTGAATCGCTGCAATCAGTTTATGGAATGGGATTTGAACAAACTTTTGATTATTCTTTTTTCCCATATGAGATTTTTGTTTCCAACCAGCGTTATACCCTACGACAACAGTATCTATGTTACCTGCTTTCACTTTTTTAAACAACAGGCCTACAGTTTGTGAAATGTAACCGTTTATTTGTCTTTCCCGTTTATGCCAAAGTGCAGCCATTCGATTCGTTACAACACGTTTTGAAAGTCCATTTTCCATATTTTTCAGTTGCAGATTACGTATCATTTTGCTGAAGTATTGGTTAATGGATTTTAATTTTTTCCCATCAATTAAGAATGTATCACCTGTATTTGTCACGCAACTTACTAATCTATCTACACCTAAATCACAACTCAAAGCGTTACTCGTAGTCGTGGATGGTTTCTTCATTTGAGAAACGTGCATCTCATATGTGTAATGCACCTCAAAGAACCGACCTTTTTGCTTCGGTACAATCTCAATGTAGGAGATTTTTTTATTTCTTAAGTTTTTAGGCATACGTATTTTAATGGAACCGAATTTTTTTCTGAATGCAGCATTCATCGGAATCATCCAATACCCGGTATCATCCACTTTTGGAACTTGATAGATTTCAATAATTCGTTTATCAGTTGAACGAGAATAATTCGGAAACTTAGGACGACCTGTGAAAGTTTCAGGTTTTTTCTTCCACTGTTCCAACGCTTTAAAAAAGCTCTTCACTTCTGTATATAAGGCTCTACGAATCGCTTGAACAGAGTTTGATTGAATGCCCGAGTAGTTCGTATCGGCTTGCATAGCAGTGTCCACTTCTTTTACAGTAGCCATTTTATTATGGTTCAAATAACTTTGTTTAATCGTGTACAATCCAACATTCCGCAACGCTTTTGAATTATGTGACATGCGCTGGAGTAAACGGAATTCTTTAGCTGTGAGGCAAGCTCGTCCGATACTCTGTTTCTGAGTGAGTCGTTGCAGATTTTCTCTTTTCTTTTGTTTACGTAATACTTTCGCTGCTTTCTTTTTAATCATTGTGTTCACCACCTTTCTTAGAGGGCTCATTAAAAGTATTTTTGACAAATCAATATTTGAAACTAAACGGAACAAAATGTGAACGTGTTCTTCATCGTAATTCCTTTTGGCTCAAGTAACCGAATGATGGTCATTATCCAATTTCGTTGTCTTACAATCTATTCCCTCCTTATCTACGAAAGATTATATCGTAAGATAAAAAGAAGTAAATATTTGCTATCAAAAAATTGTTATGAACGAAACAAAAGAGTTCAGCCTACCTTCTGATGGCAATTCATCTCCACCTGAATTGTTGGGTTTCCCCCTTAACACAAATCAGATGGAGTCTTCTTGCCGAAAGGGATAAAAACAGAAGGAAGTTCGACGAAATTGTTTGAAAAAATTTGAAAATGACTCTTGATACATTTTGTAAAAGGTGTTAAAGTGTGTATTATTATAAAAGAAAATGAATATTTATTCTTTAGGGGGATGCAAAATGGAGAAGAAAAAAGTGGTATTAGCATATTCCGGAGGTCTTGATACTTCTGTTGCAATTAAATGGTTACAAGAGAAGAATTATGATATTATCGCGCTTTGTTTAGACTTAGGGGAAGGTAAAGACTTAGCATTTGTAAAAGAAAAGGCACTTTCAGTAGGTGCAATTAAATCATATATGATTGATGTTCAAGAAGAATTTGCAAATGAATATGCATTGATGGCGATGCAAGCGCACACGTTATACGAAGGGAAATACCCTCTCGTTTCAGCGTTATCACGCCCACTTATCGCGAAGAAATTAGTTGAAATTGCAGAACAAGAAGGAGCGACTGCAGTTGCACATGGATGTACAGGAAAAGGGAATGATCAAGTTCGTTTTGAAGTTTCTATTCAAGCGTTAAATCCTTACTTAGAAGTGATTGCGCCTGTACGTGAATGGAAATGGTCACGTGAAGAAGAAATTGCCTATGCAAAAGAAAACAATGTACCAATTCCGATTAATTTAGATAGCCCGTTTTCAATTGATCAAAATTTATGGGGACGCAGCAACGAATGTGGAATTTTAGAAGATCCATGGGCAGCACCGCCAGAAGATGCATATGAGATGACATTAGCTTTAGAAGATACACCGAATAAACCAGAGTTTGTAGAAATTGGATTTGAAGCAGGCGTACCAACGACTTTAAATGGTACTGCATATTCACTTTCAGAACTAATTAAAACGTTAAATGCACTTGCTGGAAAGCATGGCGTTGGACGTATTGATCACGTAGAAAATCGTCTCGTGGGTATTAAATCGCGTGAAGTATACGAATGTCCAGCTGCAATGACGTTAATCACAGCACATAAAGAGCTGGAAGATTTAACGCACGTAAAAGAAGTAGCGCATTTTAAACCGGTGATTGAGCAGAAAATAACAGAACTTATTTATAACGGTTTATGGTTCTCTCCTTTAAAACAAGCACTTCATGCATTCTTACAAGAAACGCAAAAGAATGTAACAGGTACAGTACGTGTAAAATTATTTAAAGGCCATGCGATTGTTGAAGGACGTAAATCTGAGTACTCTTTATATGATGAAAAACTAGCAACATATACTGCCCAGGACGAATTTAATCATGATGCAGCAGTTGGGTTCATTTCATTATTCGGTTTACCGACGAAAGTATACAGCCAAGTGAATCAAAAGAAGGTGGAAGCGTGAGCAAACTTTGGGGCGGACGTTTTACAGAAGAAGCGGAAGCATGGGTTGAAGAGTTCGGAGCGTCCATCTCCTTCGATCAACAATTAGTAAATCAAGATATAAACGGGAGTATTGCACACGTAACGATGCTAGCGAAGCAAGGCATCGTTACGAAAGAAGAAGCAGAGAAAATAAAGGTAGGTCTTCAGTATTTATTAGAAGAAGCAAAAGAGAATAAGCTTCAATTTTCAGTTGAAGCGGAAGACATTCATTTAAATATTGAAAAGATGTTAATTGAAAGAATTGGTGAAGTAGGAGGGAAACTTCATACAGGACGAAGTCGTAATGATCAAGTAGCGACTGATATGCATTTATATTTGAAAGAAAAAGTAGAACATATTATAAAAGCTACAAAACAATTGCAAACTGTTCTTGTTCATCAAGCAGAAAATAATATTGAAACCATTATGCCTGGTTATACGCATTTGCAGCGCGCCCAGCCAATTTCATTTGCTCATCATATTCTTGCTTACTTTTGGATGTTAGAGCGTGATGTGAATCGTTATGAAGATTCGTTAAAGCGTATTAACATTTCGCCATTAGGGGCAGGAGCGTTAGCAGGAACAACATTCCCGATTGACCGAGAATATAGTGCGGAGCTTCTTGGATTTAATGGAATCTATGAAAATAGTTTAGATGCAGTAAGCGATCGTGATTTCATACTGGAGTTCCTAAGTAACTCATCTATGCTTATGATGCACTTATCACGCTTTTGCGAAGAACTTATTTTATGGAGTAGCCAAGAGTTTCAATTTATTGAAATGAGCGATCAATACGCAACGGGAAGCAGCATTATGCCGCAAAAGAAAAATCCGGATATGGCGGAACTTATTCGTGGTAAAACAGGCAGAGTATACGGTAATTTATTTAGTTTACTTACAGTCATGAAAGGATTACCGCTCGCTTACAATAAAGACTTGCAAGAAGATAAAGAAGGAATGTTTGATACAGTGAAAACAGTAGAAGGCTGCCTTCATATTATGGCAGGCATGCTAGAGACGATGACTGTCAACAAAGAAAAGATGGGGCAAGCTGTAACGCAAGATTTCTCAAACGCAACAGAAATTGCTGACTACTTAGCAAGCAAAGGACTACCATTCCGTCAAGCTCATGAAATTGTTGGGAAGCTAGTGCTACACTGTACACAAAAAGGAATTTATTTATTAGATGTACCACTCGCAACATATAAAGAAATGAGCTTATTATTTGAAGAAGATTTGTATGAAGTTCTTTCACCATATGCAGCTGTAAAGCGTCGTAACAGTGCTGGCGGGACAGGGTTTGAGCAAATTGAGAAAGCTTTGGAGAAGGCGAAGGGATTAGTTGGAGAGTTTGTTGGAAGTTGATTGATTTATAGGGCAGAAGGTACGCGAATCTTAGTAGAGAGAAGCGTACCTTTTTTGTGATTTTTATAACTTAAAGTTAATCATACTTATGTCGATCTTCCGTAATTCGAATATACTCAATATCCATCAAATCTCTAAGTAATGCACCATTACTTAGTTCCGCACCATGTTTCTCTTTAAAATGTGTCCGGATTGTATCTAACATTTCGAGCTCTTTCCCGTTCACATCTAAAATAATACGTTCAGAATCATTCATATAGCATCCTCCTTTTTTAACATATATATTTTGTCCGTCTATTTCCGAAAAATGTATGTTAACTTAAAGTTAGGAAATAAGAAAGGAATGGAAAATGAGACGTATTTATTTTATAGGGATAATTTTGTACACGCTAATTGTATTACATGTTGCATTCCCAAATATCTTTTCATTTGAGGATGTAGAAACAGTACACGTTGGGATATTTATCTTTATTCTATTTGTAGTAGATTGCTGTATTTCGATATGGCTTTCGAAAAGAAAACATGTACAAGATAAAAAAGAAATGGAACGGAAAAAGAGAAAACGTTCATTTTGGATGACGACGTATTGTTTTTCTTTAGCGATTGCTGCTGCATTTTTTAGTGAGCATATTCTACTAGAAAGATTGGATATTGAATTTTGGACAATCGTATTTGCATGTTATTTTTTTATGCATTTTCTTCCTTATATGAAAGAAAAGCGAGGAGAAGAGGAAGATCCGCTTGTAGAAGAAGCGAGAGAGCAAGAGCATAAGAGAATAGAAGAAGATATACAGAAGCTCGGGGAACAAAAATGGTATTTGAAATCTAAAATTATATATGTTCTTTGCTTTATTACGCCGCCAATCGGTTATTTGTATGTATTCTTGCTTCGTAAAAAAATGACAGAAGATGCACGACAATCGTATTTAATGGTTGCGACTATCATGATGGCATTATGGTCTTTGAAGTTCTTACCGCCATATGTGTTGGCAGTAGCTGTTGTAGTGGTTGTTTGTCTTGTATTTATAGTGAAGTATGTGAAATGAAGAAAAACAAGAGCCTGTGTTAATGTTATACTATAATTTGCTTATTCAGTAATAATAGGAGGGATAATAATGGTTCAATCAATAGTTCATATTGCATTAGTAGTAAAAGACTACGATGAGGCAATAGAGTTCTATACAAAGAAACTAAATTTCACATTAGTCCAAGATATATATCAGCCAGAGCAAAACAAAAGATGGGTAGTGGTATCTCCTCCTGGTTCAGTCGGCACCACAATATTACTGGCTAGAGCATCTAAACCTGAGCAAGATTCCTTTATCGGTAACCAATCAGGCGGCAGAGTTTTTCTTTTCTTAAATACTGACGATTTTTGGAGAGATTATAATGAAATGATTTCAAGAGGAATAGAATTTGTGAGAGAGCCGAAAGAGCAAGAATATGGAATAGTTGCAGTATTTAAGGATTTGTATGGTAATTTATGGGATTTATTACAACTAAAAGATAACCATCCAATCGCTCAAAGAATTAAGTAGAATACAGTTTAAACTTGATTAAACAATCAATTGAAAAATGAGGATTTTAAAATCCATGTCGTGAAAAAAAGGAGTGAATTACCCACTCCTTTTTTCTTTTCTTATCATTGTTTAACAACATGTATTTATCGTTCATTCGAGCCTCAAGCTTCATTTCCCTTATCCTTCAGTAAAACAAGTGGACTTGGTGTTTTATTTATGAATTAAAGATCACCTTGCTCCTCATCACCACGAACAACAAGGACATCGCATTTCGCATAGCGAATAATATGTTCAGAGACGCTACCAATTAGGAAACGCTCAACAGCATTTAAACCAGTTGCACCACACATAATTAAATCTACTTTATGGTTTGGAGCGATTTCTTTTGAAATTTTAGATTTAGGATTACCAAATTCTAATACAGTTTCAATTTTTTCAAGGCCAGCTTCAAGCGCAGTTTTTTTGTAGTCTTCTAATAAGTCTTCTGCAAATAGATTTGCACGTTCAGCAATTGCACGGCTATAAGCTTCTACTGCTGAGTATGCTTTTACATCAACGATATGAGCAATTGTTAATGTTGCATCGTTTCGTTTTGCGACTTGAATTGCTTTTTTAAAGGCTTTTTCTGCTTCTTTAGAACCGTCCACCGCGATTAAAATATTTGTATATGTATTATTCATAGTAAATTCCTCCCAATCATTTTTATTACCGTTTACAACTTTATTATAAAACAAATTTTGGTAATGTGCTTGTCCGAAACGTTACAGAATTTTGAAAACTTTATTTCAATTCATTTTAGTTGTAATTGGTGCGAGAACTTGTTACATATGAAGTATAGCAATTTAAAAGGAGGCATGTTTGTGAGACACGCGCTCATTACAGCCGGTACGAAAGGTTTAGGAAAGCAAGTAACAGAAAAGCTATTGGCTAAAGGATATTCAGTAACAGTAACATATCATAGCGATATAGCGGCTATGGAAACGATGAAAGAAGCATATAAAAATATGGAAGAGCGTCTACAATTCGTGCAAGCGGATGTCACGAAAAAGGAAGATTTACATAAAATAGTAGAAGCAGCGATAAGCCGTTTTGGCAAAATTGACTTTCTAATTAATAATGCTGGTCCATATGTATTTGAACGGAAAAAGTTAGTCGATTATGAAGAAGACGAATGGAATGAGATGATTCAGGGTAATTTAACAGCGGTGTTTCATTTGTTGAAACTTGTCGTTCCTGTTATGAGAAAACAGAACTTTGGTCGTATTATTAATTACGGATTCCAAGGAGCAGATAGCGCACCGGGCTGGATTTATCGTTCAGCTTTTGCAGCAGCGAAAGTAGGACTTGTTTCATTAACGAAAACAGTTGCTTACGAAGAAGCAGAATATGGTATCACTGCAAACATGGTATGCCCTGGTGATATTATTGGTGAAATGAAAGAAGCGACAATTCAAGAAGCACGTCAGTTGAAAGAACAGAACACACCAATTGGTAGATCTGGAACAGGTGAAGATATCGCAAGAACGATTTCGTTTTTATGTGAGGACGATTCCGATATGATTACCGGTACAATTATTGAAGTAACTGGTGCAGTAGATGTTATTCATAGACATCGATAGAGTGAAATGAAGTGAAGTTTCGAATAATTGGACAGTTTATCCTGTACGCTGAGAGGTGCGGATAATACTGTCCTTTAATATAAAATTAAATCTATCGGAAAACTTGTATTATTTTTTGTCAAATATTGAGATATTATGTTAAAATATAAGAGCGTAGAAAGCGCTTTAAAAAATGATTCAGGGGTCATTTCATAACTCAAGGGGGAACTAATAATGCGTATCGGTATTCCAACAGAAATTAAAAACAATGAAAACCGCGTGGCAATGACGCCAGCGGGAGCAGTACATTTAGTACACAATGGTCATGAAGTTTTTGTTCAAAAAGGAGCAGGTATAGGATCAGGCTTTACAGATGAAGAATACGTACAAGCTGGTGCGAAACTTGTTGAAACTGCTGAAGAAGCATGGAATCAGGATATGGTTATGAAGGTAAAAGAGCCAGTTGCAAGTGAATATGGTTATTTCCACGAAGGTTTAATTTTATTCACATACTTACACTTAGCTCCAGAACCAGAATTAACGAAAGCATTAATTGATAACAAAGTTGTATCAATTGCATACGAAACAGTGCAATTAGACAATCGTTCACTACCATTACTTGCACCTATGAGTGAAGTAGCTGGTCGTATGTCTGCACAAATCGGTGCACAATTCCTTGAGAAAAACAAAGGTGGTAAAGGTATTTTACTTGCGGGCGTTCCAGGGGTAAAACGCGGCAAAGTAACAATTATCGGCGGTGGTCAAGCTGGTACAAACGCAGCGAAGATTGCAGTAGGTTTAGGTGCAGATGTAACAATCATCGACTTAAGCGCAGAACGTCTTCGTCAACTAGATGACATTTTCGGTAACCAAGTAAAAACGTTAATGTCTAACCCATACAACATTGCAGAAGCTGTAAAAGAATCTGACCTTGTTATTGGTGCGGTATTAATTCCAGGTGCAAAAGCGCCAAAACTTGTAACAGAAGAAATGATTCAATCAATGGAACCAGGTTCTGTCGTTGTAGATATCGCGATTGACCAAGGTGGTATTTTCGAAACAACTGACCGTATTACAACTCACGACAACCCAACTTACGAAAAACATGGCGTTGTTCATTATGCAGTTGCTAATATGCCAGGTGCGGTTCCACGTACATCAACTCTTGCATTAACAAATGTAACAGTACCATATGCAGTGCAAATTGCGAACAAAGGCTACAAAGATGCTTGCCTAGGCAATACTGCATTACTAAAAGGTATTAACACATTAGACGGATATGTAACATTCGAAGCAGTTGCAGAAGCGCACGGCTTACAATATGCTGATGCGAAAGAGCTTCTTGAAAAAGCTCCTGCTTTATCATAATAGAAATACATGTAAGCCCCTCCTTTGATAAGGAGGGGCTTTTTATTTGAGCTAATTGTCTAGTTTCTTTACGATTCTTAATCCGAACATCATTGTAAAGAAAAGAATGCCGAACAAGTAATACAAGGCATACTCAACTCGTATCATCGAATTTTTGTCAGTGATATATAAAATAAATAGTATCGCAGAACCGATTAAATGAGAGAGGCCGAAAATTTGCGCCATAAGTTTTAAACTCATCTTCTCGATTCTTTCATCCATTTCAGGTAATGGATACTTCTCGGAATCGCTCTTTTTTTTCTTAAAGAATATCCGTTTCACTACGAATAGTATCAAGGCTAAGAGTATGTATACGCCAGTGAATAGAAGGACAGAACTAATCTTTTCTTCATCATTACTATTGAAATAAAGAAAAGTTGAACCTAATAACAAAATGGTAAGATGCGAAATGAACTCTTGATTAAAAGTATTTTTCATTCGTTTTCCTCCCCAGTTTTATCTAATTGAAATAAATCTTCTACTTTACAGTTGAAAAACTCACATAATTTCAATGCTAATTCTAAACTTGGGTTGTATTTATTTTTTTCGATAGCGATGAGGGATTGTCTAGTGATTTGAACAGAGGAAGCTAATTGTTCTTGGGTGATGTCTCTAACGACGCGGAATTGTTTCACCTTATTTTTAATCAAATATACAAAGTCTCCTTTTTGTAAATTTGTTACATTTATTATATCCATTTTTAGGTAATAAGTAAATGAAACTATACAAAAAGTAAACAAAACTTTACGTTAAATATAGCTTGTTATGATATTGTTTTTTGTGATAATTTGGAATTAAATGAAAAACGGAAGTCGAAAGAGGGGAATTGGGTGGGAAGCAAAAAGAGGAAGAAAAAGCAGGCTAGGGGACAAAATTATATTAAGAAAAAACAGGAGAAAAACATACCAGCTCCGAAAAAAGTAGTCCTTATGATAGAAAAAACATTTCGATATATTTGTATGGCCCTGTATGTAATTTTGTGTCTTTATTCAGCTAGGGTGTTTTACAGTTTTGGTATAACCCCCAATATTATTGAGAATGTTTTTGGATATATCCTTGTCGCAGTAGAGTTAGTCTTATTCTTTATATTATTTAATAAAGTGTGGCCTAGTCATGAAAGTAAAAAAGATAGAAAAAGAAGCAATAAATCTTCATCCGATTCAAGCTCATCAAGTGGATTCGGTGACTACAGTAGCAACGATTGTAGCAGCTCAAGTGATGGTGGAGGAGATTGCGGAGGTGGTGGAGACTAAGTTAGTTTTTCAGAAGAACGACTAATGAAAGGGTGAGACGGAATATGGAGACTGTGAATTTATTAGAATTAACGAAGGACATTCAAGATCAACATAAAAACTTCGTCGTTTCAAATATAAATAGTCATTGCTTACGAATCGCTGTATTTACTGGTGAATACGATTGGCACTATCATTCTAATTCGGATGAATTATTTATTGTGTTAGAGGGAGAATTACTTATTGATTTTGAAGATGGAGAAACAGCGGTATTAAAGCCAAATGATTCGATCTTAATTCCAGCATGCACGATTCATAGAACGAGAGCATTAAAGAGAACAGTAAATCTTTGTTTTGAAAATATAGAAGCTGATACGATTAAAGTGGAGCAATTATGAAAAAATTATCTGTAGCCGAGTATAGAAAAATCCTTCCGATTTTAGAAAGTAATGCAAGAACGACGACGTTTGCTTATGCGGTATGTGACCAAATGATAGATGGTGAGATTTTTGCCAACGAGAAGTTAACAGCAGGATTAATTCGTACAGCTAACGGTATCTATTATTTATTTGGTGATACGGATGATCAAAATTATAACGAAGATCTATTTGCGTATTTAAAAGTGGCTCTTGAAAAAACAGAGAAGAGATTTACACTCTTCACTTCAATTGAAGAGTGGGAAATAATGATTGAAGGGCGTTTTAGTAATGTACTTCGGAATATGCCGCGAATGAAATTCCAAAGAGAAATTTCTGAAGAGAGAAAACGGGATGCAAACAAAAATATATATGAAGTGAAGCGTATTGATAAAAGTGATATAGAACGAAGCAGTGAATTTACAGAGGAGTACTACAAAGAATATTGGGGATCAAAAGAAACGTTTTTGAACGGTGGTTTTGGATTTTGTATAGAACAAGATGGGATGATTATAGCTGAATGCGTCTCAATATTTAGCGGGAATAGTTTTGCTGAAATCGATATTGCTACGCATAAAGCATATCAAGGAAAAGGATTAGCTCAAGCTGTTGCAACGCGGTTCATTGAACATTGCATGCAAAATGATATTACACCGTGCTGGGATTGTTATGTAGACAATATTCCTTCGCAAAAATTAGCTAGTAAATTAAGTTTTAATCATCCAATAGAATATAGTTTGTTTGTACGGAAGAGAACGGGGGAATAAAAATGAATGTGGAGTTAACGAGATTTAAAGTGAAGCAAGGTAAAAGTCATCGTGTAGATGAATGGATGCAGCTTCTTAATGACAATATGAAAGAAGTGCTTTTGACACTAAACGACGAAAAGATGTACGTTGAGACAATTTTCCGGGAAATAAGAGATGGAGAAGAGTACTTATATTGGTATTCTGTGCAAGGAGAAGGCGGGGCTCTTGTCGAAAATTCTCATCATGAAATTGATAAAAAGCACTTAGCGTTTTGGTATGAATGTATTGATGAAGAAGTACAGTCTGTTGATATGAAAACAGAAGTTGTTATGATTCAAGATGTTGTGAAGGAAGCGATGAAATAATAGAATAGTATGTTGGAGAGAAGCACATCAAAATAGGTGTGCTTTTTTATTTTGAAAAAAATTATAGAAAAGCTGTATACATTTTACGCTCTCAAACGTTGAGTATATAGAAAGGAGAGCAGGATGATCCATGATACGTTTGAAACATTATTAATAGAGAAGTCAAAAGCTGTGTTTGGATATTTAATTAAGATTGGAGCAGATAGAAAAGAAGCAGAGGATATTGTGCAAGATACGTTGTACAAAGCTTTATTACTTATGGAGGAAATACCGTTAGAGCATTTAACACCGTGGCTCTTTAGAGTTGCGATCAATCAGCACCGAGATTTACACCGGAAAGAAAAAAGACTAAATCCTATAGCGATTGAATCTGTCGTTCTTATTGGTCAAAAGTCGTTAGATGAAGTGCTTTTAACAAGTGAATTACAAGGTGAGGTACAAGAAACATTGGAGACGATGACGGAGGATTATCGTCATATTTTACTGTTGAAATATGAATATGAACTATCTTATAAGGAAATTGCCATTTTATTAAGTATGAAAGAAGAAACAGTGAAAACAAGTTTGTACCGTGCAAGAAATCAATTTAAAAAATTGTATAGGAGGAGAAACGATGAGTCGGAAGGACTTTGATTTGAATATGGATGATAAGCAGATGAAAGTTTTGATGAAGAGAGCGAAGCGGAAGCAACTTTGGAGAAATTGGCTTATTTCTATTTGTGCGTCCATTATTGTTATAGTAAGTTTGTTTTTGGGAGCAGCTTACTTTTCTCAGCAAACGTTTAGAAAAATGGAAAGAGAAATGAATGCACTACATATGGTTCAAGGGCCTAATATCCGTTTCAGCGGAAGCATGTATTTAAGCCTTGGTATGACAGGAAGTACAGTAATATATAACTCTTATAAAAATATAGCCGGTCAACCAGTGAAATGGATAAATGATATATACGAATCTGGTATATGGGATTATAGTATGAAACACTACAATGGTGAGCTTGTTAGTTTAGATGAGGAAAAAAGAGGTGAAGAGGCTGTTACGATACCAGATTATAATGTGCAAACAATGCAAAGGGAAATGAGGTTTTATTTACCTTTCGTTACTTATAAAAATTATATAGATGACTTGAAAAATATTGGGGATTTGCAAAATAAAGTTGCAGAAGTAGCCTTATCTTTTGATAAATCGTATACAGCTGAACAAATTACTGAGATGCTTCCGAAAAGTGTACAGCCAGTTTGGTTTTGGGTAGATACATATAATGAACAGAAAAGTGATTCTTATGTGGGGTTAAAAGATCCTAAAAATGGCGCAATATTAAATGCGGAAATGGCTAAAAATGTTTTTGGATTTGAAGGAAGTTATGCAAAAGTAAAAGAAGATGTGAAAAACGATTTAACAATAAACTCAAAAGAGTTTCTATACCAAATGAAGTATTTAGCAAAAAATAGTGAAGGTATACCAAGTGATTATTTTGAACAATATTATAAAGAAATAAAAAATACCAAACCAAAAGACCTACCAATATACGGTGTAGTTGTAACAGGCAAAACAGAGGATTTACAAAGTTTACAAGGGTCACCATATATTAAGGCTGCTGTTAGAGGTGTAACAGTTGAGAAATATTAATCACAAACGATTAATGTGAATAATCAGAAAATTTATGTTATAATATGGGAAAAGGAGGTTCATATGAGGCAAATACATGGAGCAATTTATATTTACATAACAATGTTTTTCGTGGCTATATCTTATGGATTAGGGCACGTGTATTCGCATCCTATACTAACTTTTTTAAGCGGAGCATGTATGGCGTTTGCGCTTCTTGTCCACCTTTTCTCAGTTTGGATCGTGAAATTTCAATTAAATATTAGTGAAATAGAAGAAGGCACTTTTTAAGTGGCCTTCTTTTTTTAATAATATTTTGGAAGCTCTTGTAGCAATTTTTCAATTTCGCATTCGGTTTCTTTACATATAGACAGTGTACGTAGTCTGAAAAATAAGCTGCGTAAGAAAGATTTTATATTTCCGTATAAGTACTCATACGATTTAATATGTAATGTTTGTTTTTGGGCGGGTAATTGAGCTACTAAATCATGAAGGGCTAATATGAGAGCCTCTTCCTTTAGACCATTTTGTAGCATTGAGACAATCGGATAAACGAGGCGCTCGTCTTCTTCATATTTGTAGTAAATAGAATGGACACAAACTTTGTTTAATAAAGTTTGTAATATTTCTTCGTAATATAAAGTTTCTAGTTTAGGGCTATTCACAAGCGCCTCAAATGTATCAGAAGCATGAGCGATACTATGTGCCCAGCCGTGGTCTTGAACATATCCACGGAAATCATGTTCATTGTTCATATATAGAATTAAGTGATCTTTTACAGTTAAAATATCATTCTGTGATAAGAAATTATATTTTGTATCCGCATCAATAATGAGTGTAAGTAATAATGTCGTAAATGCGCGGGTAAATACAGCATCTTTGTCATCTGAATGAATGTTATACAATAAATAGTTTTCACTAATGCTTTCTAATAATAATTTCTGTAAGTGTGTGTGTGAAATGTAGTCCTTTTTGATGAGATGGTAAAAAGTAGAGTAGATGAGCTTGTCTCTTAAATAGCTATCGGTCACACCGATATGCTTAAGCATATTGGAACTTAAAGAATCGATATTGAGGACATTATTGATTCCGTAATTATTATTACGAATTTCTTCTAACCGTTGTTGTAACATATAAACCTGGTTTAAAATTCTTATAAAAATCTATAAATTGTTGGCGAACCAAGTCAAATGCCAACTACCGAAAAGGAATCTCACCTTTTTCCTGTCCGTAAGGGTTGTGACCTTTTCATCCACCTATTGTGAAAGAATGACGGCAGGTTCCTGTTAGGAACGGTCTGTTCTTGCATACTACCATTCATCCAAGTCAGTAGTATGCAAGAGGTTATAAGAAATAAACCAGTCCCCCCTTCTCATTTAAATTTTAAATACGAATTGTTGATTGCTCATATAAACAGTTTTGTGAAGAATGCTCCACAATTTCCAATTGTGATATTCTTTC
>NZ_VLTE01000433.1:0-233 GCF_007558965.1 Bacillus sp. HY001
TAAATAGGCTCTCCATTATAAGAGAAACGAGTTGTTCCATCAGGCATTAAACCTTTACCTTGCGTTTCTCGTACGGCACTACATAAATTTGTTTTACCCGAACGACAGAACTTACATTCTCCACATTCAGCCGTGTATAGTGGAATCACATGATCACCAGGTTTTACTGAAGTCACTTCATCACCTACTGAAACGACAACACCGGCACCTTCATGACCTAATACAGCAGGAAA
>NZ_VLTE01000434.1:0-273 GCF_007558965.1 Bacillus sp. HY001
GTTTTATGAGTAGGCAATCCCCGTAATCCCTACGGTTAGGAGCCTTATGGCCTCTTTTCTCAGATTTTCCGCTGCGTTCACATCTCTATCATGATACATACCACAAGAAGGACACTTCCATTCACGCAGGTTCAGGCTTTTCACATCTTTATTTTTGTAGTCGCAATGCGAACAAGTTTGGGAACTAGCGAATGTTTTCGACACCACAATCACTTGTTTCCCATACCAGCATGCCTTATACAACAACATCGCTTTGAATTGTGACCATGATAC
>NZ_VLTE01000435.1:0-227 GCF_007558965.1 Bacillus sp. HY001
TGCACAGAGTTTGATTGCATGCCCCAGTAGTTCATATCGGCTTGCATAGCAGTGTCCACTTCTTTTACAGTAGCTATATTGTTATGATTCAAGTAACTTTGTTTAATCGTATACAATCCAACATTTCGCAACGCTTTGGAACTATGTGACATACGTTGCAGTAAGCGGAATTCTTTAGCCGTGAGACAAGCTCGTCCGATATTTTGTTTCTGCGTGAATCGTTGCAT
>NZ_VLTE01000436.1:0-557 GCF_007558965.1 Bacillus sp. HY001
CTTTCATCAGTCTTTTTATTGGAGTCAAATTGAATTAATCAAAATTTTGTTCCATCGACACCTTTTTACAACTTCCCTTTATATTATTCAAGTTCCTTCATAAATAATTATTTAAAAATTATAGTGACAAAAATGTCAGTATTGTACGATGAATTATAGTATGTAATCATGGGAAAAGTAAAGATTAGAAAAAAGAAAGAAGGGATTCAATTGAAAAGTAGAGCTGCTGTTGCATTTAAGCCAGGAGAACCACTTCAAATCGTAGAAATCGATGTAGAAGAGCCAAAAGCAAGAGAAGTATTGGTAAAAATACTATATACTTCTGTCTGTCATACAGATGCTTTTACATTATCAGGCGACGATCCAGAAGGTGTATTTCCTGCTGTATTAGGTCATGAAGGTGCCGGTGTTGTCGTTTCAGTGGGTGATGAAGTGACTTCAGTAAAACCTGGTGATCATGTGATTCCACTATACACAGCTGAATGTGGAGAATGTAAATTCTGTCGTTCTGGTAAAACAAACCTATGTAGTGCAGTACGAGAAACACAAGGTAAAGG
>NZ_VLTE01000055.1:0-16160 GCF_007558965.1 Bacillus sp. HY001
AAAGTTGTGTCACTTAAATAAGCTATATCAATATCACTATCTTCTCGTTCCCTGTTCTCAGCCGTTGATCCAAACACAATTATCCAATAGGGATTCACCGTCTCTTGTAATTTTTCTATAATAGCTGTTATCATGCTTTGAAAAATCATCTCATTAATCCCCCTTAGTATACTTGAATTTTATTATATCATAGCCATTTCTACCATGTTATCCTCTTCAGCAAGACAAAAAATTCCTAAATTAACATCTTGCTGCTTTATAAAATACATTTTAAAGCTTTTAAAAACGTTTCTTCAATTCTTTCTATAACAGACAACTTTGTACAGTTATAATTTCTGTTTGTTCGTATTACTTTAAATATAACAAATCACTATAAAATAAAAAGGATATGAATTCAACTTACTATTGAATTCATATCCTTTGTTCTTACTGAATAAACTATTTTGTCGTATTATAGAAGCAGTTCTAAAGTACCATTTCCAACTTGCAGATGTGAGAAATTTTTTTTAGTTCTATTAGAAATCAATAATAATCCTGACATGATACATAAAATCGCCCAGAATAATGATTCCTCTTTCTCGCCTGTGTTTTGTAACATAAGCTTTTATTCAAAGATTCACCTTTTAATGATTCCTTTGGATTATTTGAACCTTTCGGATCCATTGGAACATTCAGCTCTTCTACTTTTTCATATTCATAAATTACTTCTGTTGTTCCCTCTACATACTTTCCTTCAGTATTTTTTGGCTTTCCTACCAACTTATAGCCTGGGATTTCATATTTTACATTTATCAGTGGCCAAAAAATTTATTCTCTGTTTACTCACCTTTTAATAGATATTATATTTCAATAAACTCCTAAGCTTTCTGATCCATATAATTTTAAATATTCTTGGATTGCAGATAGATGGATATAAGTTTTCCCGTACTCTTTTTCCATATAATTCATTACATCAGAGATTTTAGCTACTGCATATATTTCTACACCATACTTTTTTGATGCCTCTTCTAAGGCTGAAAGTTGAGAATCTAATGCTTTTTCTTCTCTATCAAGAGCAACCAAAAATGCAGATAATTCTCCACCTTCCTTCTCAATAATTTCTTTTGTTTCTTTAATTGTTCTACCTGAAGTAATAACGTCATCTACTGCAAGTATTTTCTTTCCTTTTAGAGATGTTCCAATAATATTTCCGCCTTCACCATGGTTTTTTGCTTCTTTACGATTAAATGCATAATTCACTCGTAAGCCATGTTTATAAAACAAAGCCATCGATGCAGATAGAGAAATTGGAATCCCTTTATACGCAGGTCCAAAAATAACATCAAACTTAATGTCATTTTCTATAATATTAGAAGCATAGGATTCTCCTAATCTAGATAATTTAACCGAGTCATCAAATGATCCAAAATTAAAGAAATACGGACTATGACGTCCTGATTTCAATTCAAAATCGCCAAATTTAAGAATATTTTCCTCAAAAATGAACTTTATAAATTGCTCCTTATTGGCATTCATTTCACTAGTTGCCTCCTTATTAATAGAAATTACATATATTTATGTGCTTAGGTAGTTATTTCCTGTTTTTTAAACTTATAATATAGACTAGTTTACTTAATATAAGCCATGGATTTAAAAACTATGCTTTTCAGACTAAAGTTTTACTTTCTAGGTTGTCTGTTGTCATAAATTGCTTCGCATTTATCCTTTGTTGAAGCTGTTCTTTTTCTAATAATATTATTCCTCTTTGCTCTAACCAGATATCATCATAAATTTGATCCAAATAGTTTACTCCTGTGTCTGGAATAATTGTCACAGCTGCCTTTGCACTACTATTTTGTAGCCATGCTAATGCTGAAAAGACTGATAACCCGCCAGAACCACCTATCATAATGCCATACTCTTTAGCTAATATGCGACAAGTTGAAATTGCTTCTTGATCACTTGCTATACAAACTTGATCTATCACTTCTAAATTCGTATTTTGACCTCTCCAGCTCAGCCCGACCCCATTAATTAAGTACGGATTAAATTGATTTTGGAATACAGCAGAACCTTTAACATCACAAGCAATTACATTTATTTCAGGGTTAAAACGTTTGATAAATTTTCCAATTCCGCACAAATGTCCACCTGTGCTTACTGCTCCTACAACAGAATCAATAGGTAAATCGACAATTTCTTTACCAGTAGTTTCAGCATGAAAATTAGGGTTATCGGGATTATCATATTGATTTGTCCAATATGCATTAGGATATTGTGATATGAGTTCTTTCACACGTTGAATTCTCGCTTTTTGGAACCCACCATTTTCATCTGGATTTTTTACCATCTCAACTCGAGCACCATATGCGTTATACCATTTTAATAAGTTAGAACTAATCTTTGGGTCCACAACAATAATTACCTGAAATCCATACACAGCGCCTAACATTGCTAGAGATTTACCCAAATTTCCCGAAGTTGATTCTATTAAAATATCACCTTTTTGAATTTTCCCACTTTTTATAGCGGCTTTTACTAATCCAAGGGCTGTTCTATCTTTTACGCTGAAATTCGGATTAAAATAATCCAGTTTTAAATATAATTTTTTACCATAAGGTACTAAATCACTTTTGAAATCTACTACGGGTGTATTTCCAATGCATTCTGTAATATTATCATATATCATACATTTATCACTCCACGATTTTGATATGCCCTTTTGTGCGAGTTAACACTTTATTACCACTAGAAGAAATCAAAACTGGATCCTCTACATGTAAGGCTCCTAAACCAAACTCATAATATGGCGTTTCTACAGATAAGACCATTCCTTCTTCAATTACATCCTCATTATTTGGAGCAAGTATAGGCAACTCATAAGGCTCCAATCCTATACCATGTCCCACATGATGTCTTCTATATTCCGTGAAACCAGATTTATAAACTGCATTCATCGTTAAGTCAAAAACATCTGCCCCCTTCATGCCAGGCTCAATCTCTTGCATAGCTATACATTGGCCTTGATAAAGAGCATTAAATTTATCATATTCCGGTTTCATATACTTATATGATAAGACTCGAGCAATATCAGCCCAGTATCCATCACATACAATATCGCAGTCGAACCAAATTAGGTCACCTGGCATTAATTTAACGTCTTTACTTTGTCTCCGCTGACCTCCCACAGCATGTCTTCCTACCTTAATCATCGGTAAAACAGGCAATGCTCCCTTTTTGGCGATAGAACAATTAAAAATGTCTGCTATTTCATATTCACTTATGCCTTCAAATAAATTATTTGTTACATCTTCAATTGCATTTTCAATACAATTTGCCGAATAAGTCAGTGCCTGAATTTCATGATTTGTTTTTATAGATCTAACATGTCTTAAAATATTTGAAACAGGATTTATACTACTTTTCTTAAAATAATTACTAATCGTATTAATATGATTTGGTTGCATTCCGTCTTCATCTATACCTATGTTGCAATGTTCAACATCTATATCTTTTAAAAGAGCAATCAATGCTTCAATTCCATTAGAATAGCTCGCATCAACATTAGATAATAGTTTTAGTTGCTCTTCTTCTTCAGTCAGAGGAATGTTATTTGGATATTCTCTAAAAAAAACTCCATAAGTATATACTTTTCCTACTTGCACTCGTGCATCTAATACTTGATCAATTTCTCCAATAGAATGTACAAGATGCACAACTTCAGGACTATCAATTGTAACAATTGCATAACATTGTCCAAAGTATGGATTTAATGTCTTTACGACTGGCTGAAACCCAGTAAAATAACGAATATTTTCTTTCGTAGCAGCAATAATGACATCTAAATTATTTTGTTTCATCTTATTAACTAAACGTTCTATATTATAAATCAATGTAGTTGTTCACCCCAATATTAATAATTAATCCCAGCTTTTTATTAATTCCAACACTGCTGGAGCTAATAAATTCGCTTCCTTACATTCAATCCAATCCACTTCACTAATCTCTGCCTTAGGTTGAATTTCCCCTTCCCAATCTGCAGAAAAACAAACTAGATCAACTAACGCTTCTTCATTATATGCTGGTCCAGTAACTGTATATAAATATTGAATACTCTTCGGTATTAGTTTTATATTTAATTCCTCACGTATCTCTCTTTTTAAAGCTTCACTAGCTATCTCGCCTTGTTCAATCTTCCCACCTGGTAAATACCAATGCTGATTATCTCGTACCCTTACCAATAACAATTTACTGTTTTCTTTTTTAACGAGACATGCACACTTTATTCGTTTCACTCTTCAAAATCCTTTCCACCATGCTATACATTTGACCTTTTTCATATGAAAGATAATGCCCAGCTGCTATACGCATTGGATCACCAGCATGGTAGTACTCATATACTAATTGACGCTGACCAAAAGCGTCTCCCGAAGCATCCCATGCTAAATTAAGTAGCATCGTTCTTTCTTTTGCATCAAATTCACCAGTTGAAAGAGCCATCATTAAGTAATCTCCATTTTCATTAAAGAAATCTTCATGATGAGGTGTCGCAAGCATAGAACCAGCAGCTAGAGATTGAATACATTTCACCATTTTTTCATACATTTTTGGGAAATTATATCTAATAGCTTGAATTGCATTAATACTTGGTGTAATTACTCCTTCAGGACTCATATATGCGTCCTGCTCACTTAATACGATACTTGCTTTTAATAACTCTACATAAGATGTTAACTCTCCTAATTTTTCTTGCACATTTATAAATTGATTAAGTTTTAGCATTTCAGCTAGTTTAATTGCAATACCAGTCAATAGTTCGGCCTTTGCAAGTCCCCTTACAATTCCTTGATGTCCTGTATGATGCCTTGCAAAAGTCTTATCATAAAATTGATTAGATTTTTCTACATCCCTAAATATAAGAACTCTATCCCAAGGAACAAACACTTCATCTAATAATAAGTAAGCATCTATTTCATCAAATTGATTTGTCAATGGATGATCAAACTTATCATATCCCTCTTTCACTAATGGTTTCCTGCAAATTACTTTTAATCCTGGAGAATTTACAGGTATAGTAAATGCTACTGCATAATTCTCATCACCAGCTTTAAGCCCCGGCATATTAAAAATTAGTAGTTCATCTGCAATTGGTGCTAAAGTAACAATCATTTTTGCACCCTTAACCACAATTCCGGATGCATCATAACGCACCACATGTACTCCTGCAAAATCATGCTCTTGTGCACCTAAAGCTTTTGAACGATCAATCTGTGGATTAATTGATCCATGTGCTATAAATAAATTATTTTTCTTTACATGCTTATAATATTGCTTTGCATTTTCAGTGTAATTTGCATATTCCCCGCTTCCGAAAAAACCAGCATGGGCAGATATTGTAGCTACTGCCGCATTAATAAAATCAGGTGTTCTACCAAGCATTCCATAAGATATATCAGCTATTTCTTTATAAGCCTTTCTTTTTCTTTCTAAATCCTCTATATTTTTCGGAACTAGTAAACTAATTGAGCAATGTTGTCCATCTTCATCTATAAAACTATGCTCTTCTGGTTTCTCATTCTGCAAACTGTAATACTGTTCTACACAATGAATCGCTCCTTCAAATGCTGAGTGTTTTGATACGTCCTTAATTAATTCGCCATTTAAATATACTTTTCGATTATCATTAGTTCTTTCTCTATACAACATTTAAAATACCTCCAAAATTATGAATATTTAGTTTTTCAGAAAAATAATTCTTTTTTAAATCTCACATAAATATATTGGATCTGTATACAATCTAATAGATTCTTTCCAGAGACTTAACATCTCTTTCCAATCTTCTTCTACATAATCTTCACGGATAATAAAACTTAAAGGTACATTTAAATTTAAAAAACGTCCACAATTTATTGTAAATTTTGTAACACCAGCAGGAAGTAAGATACCTTCTTCTACTACTTGAGCGATTTGTTTTAAACTTAAAGAAGGATAACGAATAACAATACCATCTTCTTTTAACTCATTATTGGAAATACGTTGAAAATGATATTTATCTGTATATACATTTACAATTTGTTTCCACAAATCTACCATTAAGGTCAAATCTAATTGATTCATAAACTTAGAATAAATATAATAATTATTCCCATCAATTGTAATAATCGCTAAAAAATCTTGTTTTTGAATAGGAACATCGCTCCAATATAAATTAGGATTTTCTTTTAAATCTGCAATAAAGTTTCTGTCATTTGGAATATAGTGTGCCCATGAATCAATAGATATCAATTCTGATTCCACTACTTGAACAACCATTCTCTTACAATTTAGAGCTTGCAGAGAAGATGTTCTATGTGCACCATCAAGTATTAAATACTTGCCATTATTTATTTGTAAAGCAATAGGTGGATTCTTTAGCTTTTGTTCATCTTTAATTTTTTTACAAATTGATTTTAACCTCTCTACCTCATATTCTTCATGTAAAAATATTTGTTCGATTGGCACTACCTTTAATGCAGATAACACAGATTTCCCTCCCTGGTTTCTTAAATATCTTGCTAGTAAAAGCAATAAATTCGTTACGCATATTCAATGCATTCTATTTCAATCCATTAATTCATGAGGTTAAACAGATATCAATAGTCTAATAATTCCCAAACTTCCAATGATTAATAATATATCAAACAAAAAATGCAGATTCAATAATATATCGGAAAATTTATTATTTTTTTACAAAAAAGTAATTGTCTGACATCACTCCTCAGATTTCATACATTTCATTTTTCATGCTTCCTCTAAAACTACTAGTATTATCATAAATTTAAAGCTTCTCTCAATTAAAAGTACAGATTACAGTGTAATAAAATCTACTTGGTAATATACTTAGTTTTTATATTTGTAAACTAATATCATCAGAAAAAAACTTGATAAAATTTTGTTAGAATTTTTTTATTATTAATTGATATAAACGTTTGTTATATCAAATTTTATTTTTCAAACAAAAAAAGAGGGAACTATTGTAAGTCCCCCTCTTTCCTTATTAAAAATTATATTAATCCTCTTCATTTAACCCATTTATTCACTATAATATGATTATAATTTTTCATTTTCTTTAAAAGATCTTCTACATTTGTTGAAGAAAGAATTAAACTAAGATTTTCAGGTCTTGCAAATCCTTTTTCAACTGTATGTTGTAACATATCAATTAAAGGATCAAAGAAACCGTCAACGTTAAGTAGTCCAACTGGCTTTTTATGTATACCAATTTGTCCCCAAGATAAAACTTCGAACATTTCTTCATAAGTTCCATATCCACCAGGCAATACAATAAATCCATCAGCCATATCATTCATTTTTTGTTTACGTGAATGCATAGAGTCCACAACTATTAAATCCGTAATACCTTGATGCGCAATTTCTTTATCACGTAAAAATTCAGGGATAATTCCCACTACATTTCCACCAACTTGTAAAGCAGAATTTGCTACACTCCCCATCAATCCTACTTTTCCTCCACCATAAATTAATGTGATATTTTTTTCACCTAAATATTTACCTAACTTTTCTGCTGCATTTTTATACTCTTCACTTTCCCCATAATTTGATCCACAAAATACACATATTGATTTCATAATTTTAACCCCTCATTTCTAAAAATATATTTCTCCATTATTATTGCTAACACTAATAATCATAACAAAGAAATTCTATTATTTTCTACGTAAAAATATTAAGAAATAAATTTCATATCTGAAAAATCAGCCTAAAAAACATTTGAATAACACCCATCCATGGAATATAATGGGTGAGGCAACCTCGCATTCCCATAAAAACTATTAATTTTAAAAAATAATATTACATACTTGTTCTATATTTAACAAATTTATATAAGTAAGGAGATATTTTATTATGTGGGTTTTATTCTTAATATTTGCCTTCTTGGCTGGACTTGCTTTGCCTATTCAATTTAGTATTAACGCTCAATTGCGTACTGTTGTAGGATCACCTCTTGTTGCTGCGACTATTTCCTTTATAGTTGGAGCGATTACCTTATTTACCGTTTCATTATTTAAAGCTGGTTTTAGTTTGAATAAAGGGATTGCTTCTGCACCATGGTGGGTGTGGACTGGCGGTGTTTTGGGAGCATTTTATGTACTTGCTACCATTATTCTTATTCCAAGAATTGGAGCAGGAACTACCGTTGCGTTAGTGCTTGCCGGGCAGATTGTTGCATCTGTATTAATAGATCATTTTGGTCTAATTAATGTGCCTATACATCTTTTGTCCATGCCACGTATTCTTGGTGCTATTTTAGTTATTATAGGTGTTGTACTTATCCAAAAGTTTTAATTATAAACCATCTAGACTACACTTTACATTGTTCATTTTAGATAGAGAGTTTTTATCGTTCTTTTTATTTTATTTGAAGGGAAGATTCTAACCATGTATGCAAATATCCGCAATTTATTATTTAAGATGGACCCTGAAAAAGCTCATACGAGAACTATTCATGCTCTAAAAATGATGCAATCATTTTCATTTGCTAGAAATATGTACAATAAAAATATGAGATTAAATGATTCTAGATTGGAATGTAAATTACTAGATATTAAATTTCCTAATCCTATTGGTTTGGCTGCAGGGTTTGACAAATTTGCTGATGTATACCCAGGTCTTGCATCCCTTGGATTTGGATCAGTTGAAGTAGGTTCTATCACACCTAAACCTCAATCTGGAAATCCTAAACCACGCTTATATCGTTTACCTGAGGATACGGCACTTATTAACCGTATGGGTTTTAATAGTGAGGGCTTGGATAGAGCAAAGCAAAACTTCATGACTTTACCACGTCCCAATATTCCTCTAGGGATAAATTTAGGGAAAAATAAAGATACTCCAAACTCAGATGCGACTTTAGACTATCAAAAGGGATTGGAAACACTATATTCCTATGGTGACTATTTTGTCATTAATATTAGTTCTCCAAACACTGAAGGATTAAGAGACTTACAATATGTCGATACTTTAAAACCATTATTAGCTTCTATATTAGATAAACGTAATGAGCTGTGTAAAAAACATAATCAATATCGTCCTATTATTTTAAAAATTGCTCCTGATTTAACTCCAGAACAACTAGAAGGAGTTATTTCAATAATTCAAGAGGTAAAAATTGATGCAGTTATCGCAGCGAACACAACTATAAGTCGCACTAATCTAAATTCAAAATTTCAAAAACAAAATGGTGGTTTAAGCGGTAAACCATTAAATCATCGTTCTACAGAAATTATTTCTAAAATCTATCGACAGACTCAAGGAAATTTGCCCATTATAGGATCTGGTGGAGTATTTACTGGAGAAGATGCATATGAAAAAATTAAGTCTGGCGCTTCACTTATTCAAATCTATACTAGTATGATTTATCGTGGTCCCTCTGTTGCAAAGCATATTAATCAAGAAATCTTAACTTTACTAGAAAAAGATGGACTCACTAATATTACTGAAGCTATTGGTCTATATCATAAATAAATACTGCCCTGATTCAATTTTTGAATCAGGGCAGCATTTATTGTAATAACCTTGTGTATTCTTCTTTGGACGTTTAATTTTTATTAGCTATTTTATTGAAGCTTGAAGCTCATTCCAAGTTATTGGTTCTTTACTTGTAGTTTCAATCATATCAATTGCTCCATCAACAGGACAAACAATAGAACATAAATTACACCCTACACAATCCTCTTCACGAACCTTAAGAAATTTACTTCCATTATCGTTAGTAAATATCTCAATACACTGATGTGATGTATCTTCACAAGAAATATAACATTTATTACATTTTATACAAACATCATCATTGATTCTTGCTACCACATGATAACTTAGATTAAGATCCCCCCAATTAGAGTATCTTGGTACAGATTTCCCTACTATATCCATCACAGAAGAAATTCCCTTTTCATCTAAATAATTATTTAAACCGTCTAACATATCTTCTATAATACTAAAACCATGATGCATAGCAGCTGTACAAACTTGTACGCTTGTTGATCCCATTAATATAAACTCTACCGTGTCACGCCAATTAGAAATCCCCCCCATACCTGAAATTGGTACATTGATTTCAGGATGACGTGCACACTCTGCAACCATATTCAATGCAATTGGCTTCACAGCTGGGCCACAATATCCACCATGCGCTCCTTTTCCATCTACATGCGGAATGGGATTCCATGTATCAATATTAACTCCCATTAGACTGTTAATTGTATTAATCATACTAACTGCATCTGCTCCCCCCTGTACGGCTGCATATGCGGTTTCTGTAATATCTGTAATATTAGGTGTTAACTTTACAATCACTGGTACTTCTGCTACTTCTTTTACCCAATATGTCTGCTTTTCTACAAGATCAGGTACTTGCCCAGATGCAGATCCCATTCCACGCTCAGCCATTCCATGAGGACAACCAAAATTCAGTTCAAATCCATCGACTCCTACATCTTGTACCCTTTTAACAATCTCGTGCCATTGATGTTGCTTCGGTTCTACCATAAGTGAAGCTATAATTGTATGATTCGGAAACTTCTTCTTTGTGTCATAAATTTCTCTCAAGTTTTCTTCAAGGGGACGATCTGAAATTAATTCAATATTATTAAATCCAGCAACTTTTTTCCCTTGAAAATTTGTAGCAGAAAAACGAGAAGAGACATTTACAACTGGTGCACCTAACGTTTTCCAAACAGCTCCTCCCCATCCTGCCGCAAAAGCCCTTTGTACTTGGTATCCTGAATTTGTTGGTGGTGCCGATGCTAGCCAGAACGGATTGGGAGATTTTATCCCTGCTAGGTTAATAGACAAATCCGCCATTATAAAACCTCCTTCATCATTCCATCTAATTTGTAACCAAACACATATTTATGAATAGCATATGCTGTTTGTTTACCTTGCTCTGCCGCACTAACCACCATTGCTTCACCTTGACCATCACCAAAAACAACATCCCCTGCAGCAAAAATTTTTGGATTAGATGTTTGGTTTGTTTTTGGATTGATTTTAACAATACCTTTATTATGAAGGAGACCAAATTCTTCAATTAATTTAATATAACGCGTCTGCCCAATCGCCTTAATTACTGCATCCACTTCAATAATAAATTCCGAACCCTCAATAGGAATTGACCTACGACGCCCAGAAGAGTCTTCTGCTCCCAATTCCATACGTATACATTCCAATTGCTTTACATGTCCATTTTCATCACCAATAATTCGTTTTGGTTGTGTTAACCACTTAAATTCTACTCCATCTTGTTTAGCAAACTCATATTCAAATTGATATGCAGGCATTTCTTCCTGGGTACGACGATAAATCATTTTTACATTTTCAGCTCCCAACCGAACTGAACAAGTTGCTGCATCAATTGCTGTATTTCCTGCACCAATAACTGCAATACGCGAACCTAAGAACCGACTAGTGGGCTCTTTACTTTTTGTATTTTCAACAAATTGGATTGCATCATATACTCCCTTCAAATTTTCCCCTTCTATATTAAGATTTGGTACAGAAGACATACCAATCGCTAAAACAATTACGTCAAAACTATTCATTAGTTCTGATACTATAATATCCTTACCCACTTTTGTGTTAGTAAGAATTTTAACACCTAATTTCTTAACTTGATCAACTTCCCACAATGATACTTCTTGCGGCAATCGAAAAGATACTATTCCATAAGTATCCAATCCCCCAGCTTTTTCTTTTGCTTCAAAAATTGTAACAGTATAGCCTAACCTTGCTAATTCTCGCGCAGCTGATAAGCCTGCTGGGCCACTCCCAACAATAGCAATGGTTTTCCCCTTTTTTTCTCCCTCCTTAAACAACTGGACTTCATTTTTCATTGTCCAATTTGTAACATGGCGCTGTAAATCTCCTATCTTTATTGGTTGAGATGCTTCATTTAATACACATGCCCCTTCACATAGTTCTTCAGTTGGACACACTCTTGCACAAGTTGCTCCAACTGGATTAGCCTCAAAAATTACGCGAGCAGACCCTTTTAAGTTATCTGTAGTAATCTTTTTAATGAAAGAAGGAATATCTATGCTTGTAGGACAAGCTTTTATACATGGAGCATCGTAACAATATAGACATCGATTTGCCTCTTCTATTACCTCTTTAAATGTTAAATCTGGTTTCACCTCAAGAAAGTTATGTTTTATATCTTCTATCGCACTATAAACTTTAGATATTTTATTCATACCTTCTCCCCCTCAGTAACAATTTAATTAGTAAATTTCAAGCTATCTTACTCAATGAAAATCTATATGCACATACCATTGCTTATAAATAAAAAAGGATAAGACAATTCACTGTATCTTATCCTCTATTTAGTTTCACACTTTATAAATTTTGAAAAGACAAAATGGAAACTAAAATTTTTCTTCAATCTTATTTGATTACAATTCTATCTCAAAATAAACTACCATTTATTTTCTAATTTTTGATTTAATAGCTCTAATAGTTCACTTGGTGTATTAAATACAAAATTTGGCTCCTGTATAACTAGTTTTTCAAACATACCTTCTCCCCATAATGCTGCTCCACTCTTCATTTGAGAAGCATGAGCAGCTTGTATATCAGTAATTTGATCGCCAATATACATGCATTGTTTAGGGTCTATATTTAATTCCTTAGCTGCTTGAATAAGTGGTAAAGGATGCGGTTTACTTTCTACACAATCTTCTACCGTTAAAACACTCTGAAAGTATGAGTGAATTTTATTATTTTCCAATTCACTATTCGCAAAATGTTTCAACTGTGATGTAACTATTCCTAATTTATAATCCTTCATTAACAAACTCTCAAGCATATTTTCTATCCCATCATATAGCTTCACTTTATAAATATTTTCTTGATAATAGTGAAGAATATGAGATTTAATTAAATCCGATTTATCAGGGAATCGGCTTAAAAATAGAGCTATCGGCTTTCCAACTAGTTCTTCTTTCTCCTCTACAGTTAGTGGTCTCCCTAATACCTCTTTAAAACCAAAATTATACGCCTCTTTTGCTAACCATTCACTGTTAACTAATGTGCCATCTAAATCCATTATGATAGCTTTCACTATTAGCACTTCCTTACATTTTCTTTTCTATACGCTTCTAAAGCCTTAATTGTTGTAAGTGTTAATGGTTTTGGCAGATCATTTAAAGAAAACCATCCGATTTCAAGTATCTTATCTGGTTCCATTCTTTTAACTACGCCATCATTTACCGTTGCAGTATATGTTGGACAAACCCAATGCACTTCTTGTTCTTTTATAATATGATCTGTTACGCATAATAAAGATTCTAATTTTATATCTAAGTTTGTTTCTTCTTTGATTTCTCTAACAACTGTATCTTCTACAGTTTCCATCCACTCTACTTTTCCTCCTGGAATACTCCAGTGCATTCTCTCAGGATTTGTATTACGTAATATTAATAGTAATTTCTCGTTTTCATCAATAATAAATGCTCCTACTCCAACTCTTGGATTCAAATAACCACTCCTAACTTTTTACTAATTCTTTATTTCTGGTATGAATATCTCTAGCTATTACTACTCCAGTAGTCGCGGCTTGAATAATCCCTCTTGCCCATCCAATGGCATCTCCAGCTACATAAAATCCTGAAATATTCGTACGTAAATGTTCATCTACATGTACTTTATCCCAACATAATTCCCATACTGGGGCATGTAGTAAAGTATCTTTTGTAATTAACTTATTTGATAAACCAGATAATTTCCCTAAAAAGCTTTCTATATGATTTGTTACATAATCAGGAAGTACCCATCTTAAGTTAACCGGTGTAGCTTCTGGAAGCGTTGATTGGATTGAATTATTTTCTAGCCCCTCCTTACTTGTAGGACGATTTGCAATAAAGTCTTCGTATCTCTGTACAATCGTTCCCCCATAACCCGAGGCCCTATTAATTGCTTGTATAATTCCCAATTGCATTCCCATTGGATCAACATAATCTGGGAAACTTTGTCTTACTAACACACCAAAATTCGCATTATCAGATTTTTTATCTCTAAAAGAAAATCCACTGATTGTACAAATTTTTTCGTTAGGAACATAAGAATCATAGTAACAATTAACTAGATATCCTCCATTACACATACAAAACGTTCTTACTTCAGCTCCATCATCCATCTTCGTTTTTATTTTAGCGTCTAAATGAGTTTCCGACAATGCAACTATACCTTCTCTTTCAGTTTCCACTCGAACACCTAATTCAATTTCATTAAAAGAATAATTTACATTTAATTTATCCATTATATTTCTTAAAACATGACCAGAAGCTTTTCCAGTTGCCATGACTAAATTACTTGAAGAAATTTGATACTCTTCTCCCCTTCTATTTCTTAAAGTAGAGATAAAAATATCTTCTTTCTTTTCTACGCTTTTTAATTTTGTTTGGGTTAGTAGATTTAGTCCACCATTGACTAACTCCTCTTCTAGCTCAATACAATATTCAATAATACCTTCTGTACCAATATGATAGACATCATAACATTTCCAGTCTAATTTATTATCTGTAGCCTGTTGTATCATACATGAATCTTGCGATTCATCTGCTTTTGTTTGCTTAATTCCATCATTATTCATTTTAGAAATAAATGGGTCTAAAACATAATTATTTAATTCAATTACTTTTTCTTCGCTTCCAAGAAGCTTAACTAAACCACTACCTGCTGGAAAAGATGATAATTTTCCATCTGAATACATTCCAGCACCACCAACCCCCTCAACAACATGACAAATATTACATTGTGTACAATTCCCTTTATTAACCAAAGGGCAATATCTCTTTTTAATAGATCTTCCACTATCAACTAAAGCTACTGTCTGATTAGAAATCCCTAGTAATTCTTTTGCCAGAAATAATCCAGCTGGTCCTGCACCAACGATAAGTACATCAACATGTTCAATCATAATTTCCCCCTGTAAAAAATGTAATATATAACCATATAAAACGGATTCTACCACAATTTTACAATTTATAATTTTATAAATAAAAGACGGAATTTTCAATATAAAACACTATCCCAAAGACATTTCCTCCCTTTATATAATTAAATATATTTTTATTCCTTAGCTTTTTACTTTTTAAGCGTATGAAAAGCGATAGCCACGGTAGGTGTAGAGCCATAAACTTTTGATAGCTTGATAATAAGGTTGGGGAAGAAAATAGATTGGGAAAATTGATCCATTCGTTTCCTGTTTAAAATATCAACAGTATTAACGGAATAGCCATACTGAACATCTTACTTTGAAGTAAGACTCAGGAAGACGAAAGATTACTTTTGCCGTGAAACTGGGAAGCTTTTACTCCAAGGTTTACTAAAAAGCAATTAGTTTATGAATCTTTTCTACTAAATATAAATCGACAATAAAGTGATTAAATTTAAAAACTCAAACAAGTATAACCCCTTCCTAAATTTAGGAAGGGGTTATACTTGTTTGAGTTTCGATGTAAAATACTTCACTACACTAAGAACACAACAATATATTCATTTAAAAATCTATTTAACTCTTCCTAATTAACCAATTATTCTGGGAAAATAAAGCTAGAGTCCCCTTCACTATTAGCGGAATCTTCTTTTGGGAATGTAATAGTTGATCCTTCATTTCCCTTATTCCCTTTATTTATCTCTTGTTCCTCAGGAAATACAATGGAAGAATCATTACTTAAGTTTGGTAAAAAACCCAGTTTAGATAAAATGGCTTTTAAGTCAGGTAAAACACCAATTTTATCAGAGATTGGATCGTTAGATTTCGTTCCAGTACTAGGGTCGCTTAAAATATTTCTAAGCTGGCTTGGTGTATATACTTTTCCCTTATTATTTTTTGCAATTCCTTGAATTGATGCAGCAGCACCAGCAATAATAGGTGATGCGCTAGATGTTCCACTAAAGCTAGAAGTATATAGATTTGTTGTAAATTCACTTGGTTTAGCATCTGTAGTATCAACTGCATTCCCCCATCCATACACATCCACTCTACTACCGTAATTAGAGAAATATGAACGTTTATGAGGAACCCTTGCAGAAGCTGCTCCAACCATAATTGCCCCTGAATCTTTAAAATCAGGACTATTACGATTTAAAACTTGTTTACCATTACGGTCTCTGAATTGATC
>NZ_VLTE01000437.1:0-395 GCF_007558965.1 Bacillus sp. HY001
TTTCCCGCTGTACTAGGTCATGAAGGTGCTGGTGTGGTTGTTTCTGTAGGGGCTGAAGTGACTTCAGTAAAGCCTGGTGATCACGTGATTCCACTATATACAGCTGAATGTGGAGAATGTAAATTCTGTCGTTCTGGTAAAACAAACCTATGTAGTGCTGTACGAGAAACACAAGGTAAAGGTTTAATGCCTGATGGAACAACTCGTTTCTCTTATAACGGAGAGCCACTTTATCATTACATGGGGACTAGTACATTCAGTGAATATACAGTTGTGAATGAAATTAACTTAGCGAAAATCGACGAAAATGCTCCGTTAGATAAAGTTGCCTTATTAGGTTGTGGTGTGACTACAGGTATTGGTGCGGTACACAACACTGCAAAAGTGGAAGAAGG
>NZ_VLTE01000056.1:0-58204 GCF_007558965.1 Bacillus sp. HY001
TGGAATTTAAAAAAGATGACTCCTGTTGGATACAGAAATCATCTTCTTGATGTTGCCTAACTTTTTTCAAAATGTCCTTTACAAAGGGTACAGATTATAACCTTTATGCTTTTATATTATTATCCTGCAAACTGCACAGCAGTATTTGCGTGTATTAAAGCAGTATCAAAAACAGGTACAGTAAGGTCGTTTTGAGAAATAAGCAAAGGAATTTCAGTACACCCTAGTAATATGCCTTCTGCACCATTTTGAATTAATGATTTTGCAATTTGTAATAGCTTTTCTTTTGATGATTCTGAAATAATTCCTTTACTTAATTCATTTAAAATAACATGATGTATAAAATCTCTTTCTTCTTTAATTGGGATGATTGTCTCAATGTTATAATTCGCTAGACGAGATTTATAGAAGTCTTGTTCCATCGTTTGTCTTGTTCCTAATAGTCCAATACGTTTTATATTCTGTTCTACCATTTTTTTTGCACTTACATCACCGATGTGAAGGAGTGGTATTGATATTGCCTGTTCTACTTCTTCAGCAAATAAATGGACCGTATTGGAACACATTAATAAACATTCAGCCCCGGAATTTTCAACCTTTTTTGCAACGGTGACTAATTCGTTTTTCACTTCTTCATATTGATGATTTTGTAGTAAGGTAGTTACCTCACCAAAATCCATGCTATATAAAACAAGCTTTGCATTTTGATCGTATTGAGAGAGTGTAAGTGTATTAATATGTTTATAGTATAACGATGTAGATTCCCAACTTAGTCCACCAATTAAACCAATTACTTTCATCATACATTCCTCCCGAAACAATTTTGAGTTCATTATTTCATAATTCCGATAAGAATACAATGATTTAAATGTATCATTTAACAAAAAATAAAAATAATTAGAAAAGTATTGAAATTTATTCTTCTTAGTGCCATAATACGAATTACAAATTAATACTTATCCAGAGAGGTGGAGGGAACGGCCCTATGAAACCTCAGCAACCCCTATGTACATTTATAGGAAGGTGCTAATTCCGCAGAGGACACGATGTGTTTTTTGGAAGATAAGAGGATTCTTGAACGTGAAAGAAAATGACCTCTTATATAAGGGGTCATTTTTTGTTGTATAGAAAGGGAGTGTCGATGCATAATTCAATTTTAAAATAAATATAGAGTAATTAAAGTTGACTAATATGAGAGGGGAATTGTAATGAACAAATTATCAACGAAGTTAGTAGTGGCAATCGGAATTGGAGCAGCATTATACGGCATATTAGGACTTTGGGGATTTTCTATTGCACCAAATACATTTATTAAACCTGCATTAGCTATTTTAACTGTTTTTGGAGCGTTATTTGGCCCAGTGGCAGGACTGCTAATAGGACTTATCGGTCATACCGTAACGGATACAATCGCTGGTTGGGGTATTTGGTGGGGATGGGTTATTAGTTCAGGCATTATCGGCTTTGCAATGGGACTCATTCAAAAAAGAGTTGGCTTTAGTGTGAAAAACGGGACGTATAATATGGCGAATATTTCTTATTTAGCTATTGCGGGGTTACTTGGTATTGTCATTGCTATTATATTTGCTGGTGCATTCGATATTATTGTGATGGGAGAACCGTTTGACAAAATTGTTATACAAGTATTAGGAGCAACAATTGCGGATGTTATTGTATTTTTAGTACTTGGGTTACCAATTACAATAGGTCTAGCTAAGTCTAATAAGAAACATACACATTTAAAAATTGAAAAGTAGGGATGTTAACATGCAACCAATGATTTCTTTTGAACAATTTAGTTTTCAATATGAGCATGCGGCGCAGCCTACTGTAAAAGACATTACGTTTCATATATATCCTGGGGAAAAAGTATTAATTGCTGGACGTAGTGGTTCAGGGAAGTCAACGTTAGCTCATTGTATTAATGGGCTAATCCCGTTTTCTTATGGGGGGATTAGTACTGGAAATATTTTAATTGCCGGAAAAGACCCGAGGAAAGGGAGTATTTTTGAACAGAGTAAACAGGTAGGAACAATTTTGCAGGATCAAGATGCTCAATTTATTGGTCTTACAGTAGAAGAGGATGTAGCTTTTTATTTAGAAAATGAATGTGTAAATCAAAACACTATGAAAAAAATTGTTTCAGACTCATTAAAAAAGGTAAAGATGCATTCTTTTCATAAACAAAGTCCACATGAATTATCAGGGGGACAAAAACAATCTGTTTCTCTAGCAGGGTTGTTAACAACGAATGCCGATATATTATTATTTGATGAACCTTTAGCGAATTTAGATCCTGTAAGTAGCTTACATACAATAGAACTTATTAAAGATATACATAAACAATATAATAAAACAATTGTAATTATTGAACATCGAATAGAAGAAATGTTAAATCTGGATTTAGATAAAATCATTTTAATGGATGACGGGAGAATTGTTGCGATAGGAACTCCAGAAGAGATTTTAACGTCAAATATATTACCATCTATCGGCTTAAGAGAACCTATGTACATAGAAGGATTAAAGAGATTACCTTTTGGTGGTAATAATGGCGTAATATATCCACTCGAAAATCTTCAAAGAGAAAGTGTAAGTAGCGCAATAAATGAGTGGATGGAGAAGCAAGTTTTTTGTAAAAGCACTCCTACCAATAAAGAATTATTAAAAGTAGAAAATTTATCGTTCTCCTATCCTAATAAACAAAAAATATTAGAAAATATAAATTTCTCAATAAAAGAAGGGGAAATTGTAGCACTTTTAGGTCATAATGGCGCTGGAAAATCAACATTAGCTCATAGTCTTATAGGCATAAACAAAACACAAAATGATAGGATTTTATTTGATGGAGTAAATATTAATTCTTGGTCTATTCGTAAACGTGGAGAGATTATATCTTATGTGATGCAAAATCCAAATCATATAATTACGCAACCTACTGTAATAGAAGAGGTTTCATTTTCATTAAAATTAAAAAAAGTTTCAAAGGAAGAAATTAAGCTTAGAGTGGAAGAAACATTAAAAATTTGTGGTTTGTATCCATTTCGTAATTGGCCAATTCAGGCATTAAGTTATGGACAAAAAAAGAGAGTAACGATTGCATCTGTACTAACAACAAATCCGAAACTGATCATTTTAGATGAACCGACAGCGGGACAAGATTATTATCATTATAAACAGTTTATGTCGTGTATTAAAAAACTAGCTGCAAAGGGAATATCTTTTATTTTTATCACACACGATATGAATCTCGCATTAGAATACGCAGATAGAGCAATCGTTTTACACGAAGGGGAAATTATTGCAAATAATACTGCGTCTATCGTATTAGGTCATTCAAAAACGCTACAAAGAGCGAACCTAAGGGAAAGTTCTTTATTCAAGCTAGTTAATTTTAGTGGGATTGCCTATCCTGAAAGGTTTATAGAACTTTATTTTGAGGTTACTAGGAGGGAGGAACATGTATAGTACATACTTTCACCGTATGGATGGAGCAGTGAAATTATTGTTATTTATTTTTTGTATGACGCTTACTTTTTTGTTTTTTGATTTTCGTATATTGTTTATTGTATTTATGATTGGCTGTATCGGACTTCTAATTGCAAAAATTCCATTTCGTAAAATTTTAATTGTTTTTAGTGTTATATTTACATTTAGTTTATTAAATTCTGTCATGATTTTATTTATTACACCAACACATGGATCTGAATTAACTGAATCATATACTTCGTTTTTACAAATCGGATATGCGACAATTACTTATGAAACATTATTTTATGCAGCTACACTTTCATTAAAATATTTTACGTTATTACCATTTACACTTATTTTTATTTATACGACTGATCCAAGTGAATTTGTAAGTAGCTTAAGTAAATTTCGAATTCATTATAAGATAACCTATGCAATAAAAATTGCGTTACGTTATATACCTGATATTCAGTCTGAATATAAAATTATTAAACATGCACAAGAGGCGAGAGGAGTAGCCTTTGAAAAAGGAGAAGCAAGTTTATGGACTCGTATGAAAAATCGTGTCTTAATTTTCTGGCCTTTAATTATTCATTCACTAGAGAGAATCGATACAGTTTCAAATGCAATGGATTTAAAAGGATTTGGAAAAAAGGCTAAACGTACGTGGTTTTATACAAATAAAGCAAAAAGCGGAGATTTCATTGCTTTATTTGTAGGTGTTTTTATTTTAATTGTAGCAGTATATTTAAAGTTACATGTATTTCAAAACTTTTGGTATCCATTTTAAAGCACTCTCAAATGAGTGCTTTTACTTATTTTTTTGTAGACATGCTCAAAAAAGGGATATTTACATAATGTATAATACGAACCAGTTAAAATGATCAACTACCTATTAGTTTTCAAACCAAAAGGAGGAGAAATTATGAGTTACGGTGGTTCTTGTGGTTTTGGTGGAGGTTTCGCTTTATTAGTTGTGTTATTTATTTTATTAATTATCGTTGGATGCAGCTGCTGGGGCGGAGGGTACTAATTTCTAATTAGTCTCCACAAGTGTAAACTTAAAAAACATAGAAGATACTTATGTATCGATACAAATAAAAAAGGAGCATAAATGCTCCTTTTTTATTTGTATTCAGATGAGTTCGTATTCCATTTTGGGAATGTAATTGTCAAAGATGTACCCTTATTAATAACGCTTCGGATTTTTAAACTACCTTGCATCGTTTCAATAATCTTAACAGCAACCATGGTACCTAAACCTGTACCTTTCGTTTTTGTACTAAAATATGGTTCGCCAAATCGATTTATTTGCTCTTGTGACATACCAATGCCGCTGTCCTCAATTCGTATGATAACTTTATTATTACTAATAGATGAAGAGATATTTAAAGTACCACCATTAGGCATTGCTTCAATACCATTTTTTATTAAGTTTAAAAAACATTGTTGAAAGTGCTGTTTATTACCAACAATCGTTGCCTTAGAGAAATCTTTTGTAATATGTATTGTATTCATATTACATAATGGCAAAATCATATTAATAACTCGATTTAACTCTTGTTCTACTGAAATATGATCTAATTTTTCTGGAGCAGGCTTGGCAAACGTTAAGTAATCATCGATAATTTCTTGGGCACGATTTAACTCTTCAAGTATATGTTTAATATACTCGTCTCTCGATTCAGGAGTTAAATTCGGTGTTTTTAAAAGCTGTGTAAATCCTTTTACGACAGTTAAGGGATTTCTTACTTCGTGCGATATACTAGCAGCGAGTTGGCTAACAATCTCCATTTTTTCCATTTTTATCAGCTTCGCTCGCATACATATTGCATCTTTTAAAACTTCATTAAAATAAATTGCAAATAACATCAAAATAGTCGGTAATATTATGAAATAAATAATGTATAAATTATTCACTTCAAAATCCGATAAAGTTAATACAATTACAGTTGTAAATATTGCTAGAAAAAATGTTAAAAACATTGCATAAGCTACTTTAATTTTCCTATTATACGTATTAAATTTTGCGGATGCGAATGCTGTAATGATAAACATTGTGCCATACACGAGTATGGTTAACATACTAAATCCATAAAATGAAATTCTTGTAATTAATAAAATAGCAAACAAAATGATACCGACAGGGAATCCACCATAAAGTGTACCAACTATAACTGGTATTTGTCTTAAATCATGAATACAATTTTCATCCATATAAATCGGATAACGCATACATAAAATAAGAGGGATACTCGTACAAAGGATAATAAGTAGTTTTTTATATTTCTTCAAATAGCGCCCGCTATCATATATAAAATAGAAAATAAATATACTACTTAAAATATAAAGAAGATTATTTAATACGTTTTGATTAATATAAACAAAGTTCATGATATATGCCTCATTATTTTGAATTTCTATTTCATATGTATTATACATGATTATAGTAGAAACTTTTTGCTTTTAATAATATAAGTTTATATCTTTTTAGCATTTGCTACGTTTAACCATTCTTCATAAAATTCTTCAACTGATGCATATCGTTCCGTACGGTTTTCACTTACAGCACGGAAAGCTATCTCATATAACTCCTTACTTGCTTCCCATTTTATAAAAGAACGATCTTTTTCACCACCTAAAAGAGCAAAAGCCATTGCCCCCATATTAAATACATTTGTTCTCGCATCAATCATAGCGTTTAGCTGAAATTCCTCAGGGGACATAAAACGCGAGGATCCCCATAGCCGTCCCATTGTATTTACATAGGGTTTCTTATTGTATAAATCTATATCACAAATCAGCGTTTCATTTGTATGGAAATTATATAAAATACTACCGTCATAAAAATCTATTGCTACATAGTTTTTCTCTTCGATATATGTATGGAAAGAAAAAATTGAATTTAAGGATTGAATGCGTTCCATAACTGATAAATGCTTAAATTTATAAAATGGAGAGTTTGGATTTTTATATTTCTCAGGGGACGGAAAACTCCAATGCGAATGAAGACATTCACCATCAAACCAATCGAAAATTAAAACATATCCAGATTGAACAGGAAAATGCTCAATTAATTGTATAAGCGACTCGTGCTTTAATGTCTCATATAGGGAAACTGAATTTTTTAATCTATCAATAGCATCACTGGTTTTACCGTTATATGCAATTGTATTTGCTCCTGCATATTTAATAAATTTCTTATGCCCATCTTTTTCTACACCGAAAGATAGATTACCTGAATCTTGCTGGTCAAAAACCGCAAATACGGTTCCTAATTTCGTAAGCCAATCAAAATTATGATGTTCTTTTAATTGGAATGTTATTTGATTCAACTGAATTTCAACTGGATTAGCTTTCATAATATACCTCGCATTTATTATAATATAAGTTGTATATTTCAGTATTCGACATATTTTGTGAAAATCCTATGTTAATCACATGAAATTTTATAAATATAATAATAAATAATTATAAGAAGGTGGAAAAAGTGGAACAACAAATCGTAATTAAACCATATCAGAATGACTGGCATGAAGAGTATGTAATAGAAAAAGAGAAATTTATTTCTTTATTCGGAGGAGATTGTATTGCTATTGAACATATTGGAAGTACATCTGTAGAGGGATTAGGAGCGAAACCTCTAATAGATATGATGATTGGCGTAACGGATTTGCAAATTATCGAAAAGTGGATTGAAGCGCTAATAAAAATTGGATATGAATATGTTCCAAAAGAAACACCTAATTGGCGTTTTTTTAGAAAGGGAAAATGGAGAGCTGGTACCCATCATTTACATGTTTATATTTATAATAGTGAGGAGTGGAAGAATAACATTTTATTTCGCGATTTTCTTATAGAACATAAATGGGCACAAATTGAATATAGAGAATTAAAAGAGAAACTTGCAGCTACATATCCGTTTGATCGTGTTTCATATACAAGTGCAAAAGCGCCGTTTATTCAAAATATAATAAAATTAGCTAAAAGTGATCACTAGAAAATTCAAGTGATCTTTAAATTCTCATTTTATTTTAATCTTTCTCTCATGTTCCTTTCTTTTTAATTTGATATTCTGCTTGTTACAGAAGGTTTATAAGGAAGGAGCTTGAATGAATTGGAGAAGCTACTAAGAAATAAGTATTTTCATTTGTATGTTAAAATTATAGGCATTACTATTATTTTTTGTAGTATAGCATTGTTATTTATTAATGTAATATACGGCAACGCATTAAATATGAAAGGGTTAAATAAGAAATTAGGTTCTTTCGGTGAATACGGCGCAATTTTAGCTGCATCGTTATGGATTTTACGTCATATATGGTTATTTTTAAAAAAGAAAAATATAATTGGGTTTAAATTGATAAAGGATGTATATCTTTTTATTAAAAAGTTTCACGTGTTAATTGGATATACTGTATTAGCTGTATCAATTACTCACGGCATTTATTTCTTAGTAAAAGGAAGTCGGCATTTGCTTATATTTTATAGTGGTATATTCTCTCTTTTCATTTTAATCATACTAGGAATCGTTGGATTTTTCTTACAGAAACATAATAAAAAAACAAACTTGATATTGTATAGAAAAGCACATCAAATCATTGCAATTATATTTGGGATAGGATTACTCATTCATTTAACTGTATAGGAGGAATTACTGTTGCAACACATATTAATTATTGAGGATGAGGAAAGTTTAGCTGATTTTTTAGAATTAGAATTAAAGTATGAAGGATATAAGGTAGACATTCAGTTTGATGGAAGGGAGGGATTAGAGGCCGCACTTGAAACAAATTATGATCTTATTTTACTTGATTTAATGCTGCCTGGGTTAAATGGACTAGAAGTGTGTCGTAGATTAAGGGCAACTAAAAATACACCTATTATTATGTTGACTGCACGCGATAGTATTATGGACCGCGTGACAGGATTAGATAGCGGAGCTGATGATTATCTTCCGAAACCATTTGCAATTGAAGAGCTGTTAGCGCGAATGAGAGTTATATTTAGACGAGAAGAACATATAGAAAATAAACATGTTTCATCTCTTACATTCAAAGATTTACAGCTCCAGATTGAATCGCGAACGATTACGAAAGGAAATGAAGAAATCGAACTAACAAATAAAGAATTTGAACTATTACTGATGTTTATGAAAAATATTAATAGAGTACTTACCCGTGATGTTTTATTGGATCAAGTATGGGGATATGACGCGATGGTTGAGACAAATATCGTTGATGTATACGTTCGTTATTTACGTAACAAGTTACATAGTGTGGATAAGGAGGAATATATCCAAACGGTCCGCGGTGCTGGATATATAATGAAATGATTAAAAATATTGTGCATCGAATTCGAAATCTACCTATAAAGTGGAAACTAACACTTTGGTCGACGACTCTAGTATTTATTTTATTCATTTTATATAGTGCTCTGCAGTTTATTGTAATAAATAAGTGGACTATAGACTATGAACAGAAACAAATAAATAGACAAGTGACAGAAATAGCGGCATATTTCCAAGATAAAAATGATACCCTTTCGAGTAAAACGTTTGAAAACAGTAAAGATTTCTTAAACAATATGATTGATAAACATCAAATGATTCGTATTATCGGTATGGACGGGAAAACAATTGTTACTGTTTCGCGAGAGTTTAATGAAGCGTGGATAAAACCAAAACAAGTTACACAAGAGGAATTATTTATAAAAAGACATGTAGAAGATCGCATATTAGTTCAGCGTATACCAATTCAAACAAAAGAGTTCACTGGTACTATTGAACTTACGAAAAACTTAGAGGCTTTCGATCATTTATTAAAAATTATTCTAGTGGTAATGGTTATTGCCGGAATATGTGGACTAATCTTTAGTTTTTTAGGTGGTTTACTAATTACGAAAAAACTATTATCAAGTGTTCAAAATATAACGGATACGATGAAACGTATTAAGAAAAATGGACTAAATGAACGAGTTCCAGTACGTGAAAATAATGATGAACTTGCAAAATTATCGTTTCTTTTTAACGAAATGATGGATGAGGTAGAAACTTCTTTTACACAACAGAAACAGTTTGTAGAAGACGCATCCCATGAATTGAGAACACCACTAACAATTATTCAAGGACACTTGTCCATGTTAAATCGGTGGGGGAAAAATGATCCAGCAGTTTTAGATAAATCGCTTCAATCCAGTTTAAAGGAAGTTGATCGTTTAAATAAGTTAGTTTTAGAATTGCTAGAACTATCAAGAGCTGAATCAGAACAGATGCATCCAATCGCAGCTGATCCAGTCCATGTAAATAGCATATTAAAACAAGTTACACAAAACTTTGGCGTACTTCAAACTGAATTTCAATTTGATATGAAACTAGGTGGAGATGCGGCATATGTCTCAATACCTTCATCTTACTTAGAACAAATTATTATTATCGTAATGGATAACGCAGTGAAATATACAAAAGAAGTTAATAAATATATTTGTATTGAATCTAGTGTACAATCAGGGAAAGTTAAAATTCGTATTATAGATCGTGGAGCGGGAATACCCGAAGCTGATTTACCTTTTGTTCTTAACCGCTTTTATCGTGTGGATAAAGCAAGAAGTCGAAAACAGGGTGGAAATGGTCTAGGTTTGTCTATTGCAAAACGACTTATAGAGAAATACAACGGAACGATACAAATAGAGAGCAAAGAAGGCGATGGAACAATCGTTACGATTACACTGCCTACCGTTTCACTTAAATAATTCGGAAAGAAGGGATGTTTTGTGCGTTCCTTCTTTTTTATGGTCAAATTATTTTGTTTATCCCGAACTTTCTAGTACATTAGAATCATTAAGGGGGAATAATAATGAAAGCTATCGTACAACAATATAAATCTGGATTTGAAGGGGTAGAATATAAAGTATTACCAGAGATAACACCCAATGCTGGAGAAGTGAAAGTGAAATTAAAATCAGCCGGCTTAAATCATCGTGATTTATTTATAATGAATAATAGAAAAGAAATGCAATTACCGTTAGTTCTAGGATCAGATGGTGCAGGTATTGTTACGGAAATTGGAGAAGGGGTTTCAGGTGCTTTATTGCAAACCGAGGTTATTATTAATCCTAGTATCGGATGGGATAATATTGCTGAAATACCTGAGTTACCAGAGGTGTTAGGTGGACCGAAAGATGGAACGTTTGCAGAATATGTTATTGTGCCAGCTGAAAATGTAGTGGCAAAACCGTCATATCTTACTTGGGAAGAGGCTGGGGTTCTATCTTTATCGGCACTAACTGCATATAGAGCACTTTTTACAAAGGGTAGATTAAAGTGTGGAGAACATGTTTTAATTCCAGGGATAGGTGGCGGTGTAGCGACATTTGCTATGTTATTTGCAAAAGCAATTGGTGCAAAAGTAAGTGTTACTTCAAGAGTAGAGAGTAAAAGAAAGTTTGCCGAAACATACGGTGCAGACTTTTCTTTTAATAGTTCTGGAAATTGGGAAGAGAGTTTAAGCGGAAAGAAAGTAGATTTAATAATTGATAGTATAGGTCCAGCAACATTTTTAAAATACTTTGATGTATTAAAACCAAATGGGAGAATTGTTAATTTCGGTGCAAGCTCAGGAGATAAAATTGAATTACCATTACGAGCATTATTTTATAATCAAATCGATATAATGGGAACATCTATGGGTAGCCGTGAGGAATTTCATGAAATGGTTATGTTTATAGAGAAACATAAAATTAAACCAATTATTGATAAAATATATTCGTTAGAAGAAGCCATTCAGGCGTTAAATCGTATGGAACAAGGAGAACAATTTGGTAATATCGCACTTCGTATGTAATAAAAATATGATTTCGCAACTAGTATATTTAAATAACTATGTTATGTATTCTACACATAAAAAGCGTATGATTCGTATTGTTTTAAAGGTTTTTCAGCTTTATACATAATTAGCCGATATAATTAGTCTTACTATTGTCAAATGAGTACTAGTAAAGTGAGAATTTGATGAGAAAAGTTTAAGCCCATTTTCATATTGATGTTGTATACTGTGTAAATCAAGAATGCTTTTATGTAAGGAGAGAGTATTATGAATTACACAGTATTTCAATGGTTTAATAATTTTGCTGGATCGTCCAAACTATTAGATACGCTAATGCTTGCAATTACAAATAGTGCTGTATATGTAGCAGTTTTGTTTATGTTTATCTTATGGTTTAATAATGGAAAAAAAGTCAATGCAATTAAAAAACAATACACAGTGTTATATACGACACTTTCAGTCATTATCGCATTACTAGTAAATGTTGTGATACATGCGGTATATTACCATCCACGTCCGTTTGTATCACATGATGTACATCAATTAGTGCCACATGCAGCAGACTCATCATTTGTAAGTGATCATTCTGTACTTGTATTTTCTATTGCATTTGTATTTTTACTTAGAGGAGAAAAACTTAAATATGTCGCTCTTATTTGGGCAGTATTAGTTGGTGTTTCACGTATGTACGTAGGAGTTCATTATCCTCTAGATATACTTGGCGCTGCTTTCTTAACATTTATTACGAGCGGTTTAGTAGTGCAAAGTACACGTATGTTTGAACCGATAGCGAAATTTGTATTTAAAATGTACGCATTAGTAGCGAAACGAATTCCTTTTTTAGCGAAATATAATCATATAGCTTAATTCTTATAAATAACTATTTGTAAGTTTGTTTAAAAGTTCTCCTTTGGAAATCCAGAGGAGAACTTTTTTTATTGTGCACAAGAAAAGGACATATGCATTAAAAGAGTGGCGAAAGAACAACTGGGTTAGCACCTATTAAATTTGTAGCTTATTATAAGTTAATCATCATACGGCGGAATATTCATAAATTTCACGCACCGTAATATAAATAGAAAAATAAAATAAAAGCAGAAACAATAGCTACATTCAGAACGATTTAAAGGAATTAAAAGGAAAAGTTCGAAAGTTATAGTATTGAAAGCAAAAACTACATAATTTCTAGCACACTATCGCAGTAATTATTTGTGAAAGAAAGGGGATAAATATGCATAAACTTCAAACGAATAAAGGCGCGCGGTATTTTATGGTTGCTTTTATTGTTTTGTTTCTTATTATGCTTTCGCGGTTTTTCTATATTCAGGCAGTAGGAGTCTTGCATAATGTGAATGTAAAGGATCTTGCAAACGAGCAACATAATAAAAATGGTGTTTTGGAAGCAAATCGTGGCACTATATATGATCAAAATGGAAAGGTACTAGTCCAAGATTCCACAACGTATCGTGTCGTTGTAAATTTGAAAGGTACAGATAAGGTGAAAAATAAAGAGGAAACTGCAAGACAATTAGCTGATGCGCTTGAAATTGATAAAGAGGATGTATTAAAAAATTTTCATGAGGGACGTACGCAAGTTGAAATTGGAAAAGTTGGCCGGAATTTATCTAGAGAAGTGAAGGAACAAATTAGGCAATTAAAAATCCCAGGTGTATCCTTTATGACAGAGAAAGCAAGAGTATATCCAAATGAAGATTTTGCATCTTATATACTTGGTTTTGCTAGACCTGATGATAAAGGAAATACAGAAGGGAAATTTGGGCTTGAAAAGAGTCTGGATAAATATTTGCGCTCGACAAATGGGAAAATAGAATATGTGGGAGCACCAAGAGGAATCCCGCTTACAAATGATATAGGGAAAATAGAACCCGCTAAAAATGGGAATAACGTATATCTTACGCTCGATAAACAAATTAATAGTTTTTTAGAAGAAGCGATGAATAAGGCACAAGAGCACTATGATCCTTCTATGTTAGTAGGAATCATAGCGGATCCAAAGACAGGAAAAGTTTTAGCAATGTCTAGTAAGCCTAGTTTTAATCCTAATAAAGGCGATATCGAATATTTTTTAAATGATCCAATCGCAAATGCATACGAACCAGGTTCAACAATGAAAATATTTACGCTAGCTGCTGCAATTAATGAAGGAGTATATAACGGGAAAGAATATTTCCAATCCGGAAAATATTCCGTTGGTTCATCTGATATTAAAGATCATAACGGTGGATTTGGATGGGGATCTATTACATTTGATGAAGGCTTTGAAAGATCATCAAACGTAGCTTTTTCTATTTTAGAAGATCAGTTATTAAAACCGGATAAATTTAAGCAATATATGAATAAATTTGGATTCAACCAAAAAACCGGAATAGATTTACCTGGTGAAAGTAAAAATACTTTATTATTAAATACACAAATTCAACAAGTTACAACTTCTTTCGGGCAAGGTTCTACAGTAACTCCGATTCAATTAATCCAAGCAGCTACTGCTATAGCTAATGACGGGAAAATGATGCAACCATATATCGTTGACAAAGTTGTAAATCCAACTAACAAACAAGTTATTATGGAAAATCAACCGAAAGAAACTGGGAATCCGATAAAAAAAGAGACAGCGGACAAGGTAAGGAACTTAATGGAACGTGTTATTACATCTTCAAAAGGTACCGGTACAATGTATAAAGTGGATGGTTATCCAATAGGAGGTAAGACAGGAACAGCGCAAATTCCGAATCCTGAAAATGGACGTTATATGGAAGGAAAAGAAAATTATATTTTTTCATTTTTAGGAATGGCTCCGATTGATGACCCAGAATTAATTGTATACTTAGCTATTAAGCAGCCGAAGTTAAAGGGAGACGAGTATGGAGCTAAGCCACTTGCTGAAATATTTAAACCTGTTGTGAAAAATAGTCTTGAATATTTAAAAGTGAAACCATATACAGAAAAACAAATGGCCGATGCAACGAAAAAATCTCAATTAAAAGTACAAAATCATGTCAATCAATCAATGGATACCGTAGAGAATAATGTAAAAAAAGAGAAGTTCCAACCGATAATTTTAGGTGAAGGGAAAATAATAAAACAATATCCGCAGTCTGGTGAAGTAATGAGTGAAGGTGATCGTATATTTTTATTAGGAAGCAACGCAAGAATGCCAAATTTACAAGGTTGGTCAATGCGTGATGTTATGTATTTCTCTAAATTATTAAAATTAGATTTAAAAACTACAGGTACGGGCTATGTAACAAATCAAAGCATTGAAAAAGGACAAGCTATACAAGAAGGAGATGCATTACAACTAGACTTAGAACCACCGTTACAACCGTTAGCAGAGGCGAATACAAATTAATTTCAACACTTTGAAGAGCCTAGATCCAATAGGTTCTTTTTAGAGTTATAAGTAATTTCACGCACCGTAATTTTTAGAAAAAATAATAAATAAGTGAATTAACAGAAGCAGCCCGTTAAATATCTGATTATTTTTTATTTACAGTTAAAAATAATTGTGATAATATGGAAAAAATCAAATGCAGTGAAGAGAAGAGTAAATAAAATGAATTTTTCACAGAGAGCTCCATTTAGCTGAAAAGGAGTAAAAATTCTTTATTGAACCAAGTCTCTGAGCAGCGCATCGGAACTTATTATGAGGGGATGGTGTGACGGGAGCTCCCGTTATAGAGCTATGGTATAAGCATGAATTACAATGCAGTACCTGATAAGGTTAATATGGCGACATATTAACAAACTAGGGTGGCACCGCGATGATAAATCTCGTCCCTAAGACTAAAAGTCTTGGGGGTGGGATTTTTTTATTGTTTTAAAACAATTTGGAAAGCGGGGGCCTAAAATGAAAAACTTACTTAAAGATTGGAAATATCCTTTATTACTACTGTCCGGAGTTGGTATTGCAAATTTAGGGGCATGGATTTACTTAATAGCACTGAATGTACTTGTCTATAATATGGGGGGCTCAGCCTTAGCTGTTGTTACTTTATATGTAATTCAACCATTAGCCGCTTTATTTACAAACGCTTGGTCAGGAAGTATGATTGATCGTTTAAATAAACGGAAGTTAATGATTCACCTCGATATATATCGTGCAGTATTTATCGCTATTTTACCTTTAGTTCCATCACTTTGGATTGTTTATGTGTTCGTATTCTTTATTAGTATGGCCAGTGCAATTTATGAGCCAACTGCTATGACGTATATGACGAAATTAATTCCAGTTGAGCAAAGACAACATTTTAACTCATTACGTAGTTTAATAGGATCTGGTGCATTTTTAATTGGCCCAGCGATAGCGGGAGTATTGTTAATTGCAAGTACACCAGAGTTTGCTATATATATAAATGCTATAGCATTTCTCTTAGCAGGAGTAATTACATTACTGTTACCTAATCTTGATATAAAATCCGATATTACTACGTCAAATGACAAGTTATCTTTAGCTGTATTAAAAAAAGATTGGAACATCGTTTTAAATTTCAGTAAGAAATCTTTATATATCGTTTTTGTGTACTTCTTATTTCAAGGGATGATGGTTTTAGTTGCCGCAACTGATTCACTTGAATTGTCATTTGCGAAAGAAGTTTTATTGTTAACAGATAGTGAATATGGCTTTTTAGTTAGTATCGCTGGAGCCGGGTTTATTTTAGGAGCCATAACAAATACAATATTATCAAAAAAATTAACACCTTCATTTTTAATTGGAATAGGATCATTATTCATCGCTATCGGTTATTTAATTTATGCTTTTTCAAATGAGTTTTTAATAGCTACTATCGGATTCTTTATTTTATCTTTCTCTATGGCATATGCAAATACAGGATTTAACACCTTTTATCAAAATAATGTACCTGTCCATATGATGGGACGGATTGGGAGTATTTATGAGCTTGTGATTGCGGTCATAACCATTTTAATTACGATATTGTTCGGAGTTACAACTCAATTTATTTCTATACAACTTGTCGTTATCGTAGGATCATTCGTAATGCTACTTATTACTATCATATTGTGTGTGTTTACTTTATTACCATCACAGTCTAAAGTGCATTCCTCTGAGTCAATTAATTCCAAATAGTTCGCTTGGTTTGCTTTATGATATTCAATAGGAGGGTTCACCCTCCTATATATGGAAATATAAGAAGGGTGAACAATATTGATAAACGAGGGTGGTTTTTGTAATGAAAACAAAAGATCAAATAGAGAGCGTTGTAAAAGAAATACATCGACATATAGATTTCTCTGGGGTAATTTTAGTGAAAGAAGAAAAAGGCTTAGTCTATGAAGAGGCATTTGGTTACGCAAATCGAAATGAATGTATAAACAATACGCTACAAACAAAGTTCGGGATTGCCTCCGGTTGTAAAATATTCACTGCTATCGGTATCTGTCAACTTGTTGAAAAAGGGGTAATTACTTTTCAAACAAAGTTAAAAGAGTGTTTAAGTAGTAACTTTCCAAACTTCAATGAAGATATTACAATACATCATCTATTGACGCATAGTTCGGGTATTCCAGATTATTTTGATGAAAGTATTATGGATAACTTCGAAGATCTATGGAAACAAACTCCTATGTATCTATTAAAAAGTTTAAAAGACCTTTTACCACTATTTCAAAATAAAAATATGATGTTTGCACCTGGAAGTAAGTTTCACTACAACAATGCTGGGTTTATCATACTTGGATTAATTATAGAAGAACAGACAGGACTTACATTTACGGAGTATATAGAAAAAAACATATTTAATCCAATTGGTATGAACGATTCTGGCTATTTTTCTTTAGATACATTACCAAGGCACACAGCTCTCGGATATATAAAAGATGAAATTAACCAAAATTGGAGGACAAACATTTACTCTATACCAATAATAGGAGGATCTGATGGTGGAGCTTTTATTACTGCGCCAGACATGCTGAAGTTCTGGGAAGCGTTGTTTAACTATGAAATCGTAAGCCGAGAATATACAAAGATACTTTTAACTCCTCACATTCAAGTGAATAATAATCAGTCTTACGGCTATGGAATATGGATTGAAACAAGAGAAAATAAGATATTCAAATATCATGTAATGGGATATGATCCAGGAGTCAGTTTTCGCTCGGCCGTATATCCAGACTTAGGAATTACTTTAGTTATTCCATCAAATAAAGGAACAGGACCCGAAAAATTAATGACAGAAATAGAAGGAGCTTTTTAATTATATGGATATAGAAATTAGAGCGTATAAAAAATCTGATGAAACAGGATGGGTACGTTGCCGTGTATTATCTTTTTTAGATACAGCATATTACGATAATGTTTTTAGAGAGAAAGAAAAATATGAAAATCCTGCTATTGAATTAGTAGCTCTATATGAAAATCAAATTGTGGGTTTAATAGATATTGAATATGAATTAGAAGAACGTACAGTTTGTTCAAGAGGGACTGGTCGTGGCGGCATGATTTGGCATATTGCAGTTCATCCGGATTTCCGTAGAATGAAGATTGCTAATCAACTATTAAATGAGGCAGAGAAGTTAGCGAAAGAACATAACCTAAATCGATTAGAAGCATGGACTAGAGACAACCTATGGGTACATGGATGGTATGAAAAGAACGGATTTGTAAATGTAGATTCATATTTACACGTATACTCCGATCATACAGACGAGATAAAAGGTGTAATGAAAAGTAATATAGATCAGTTATATTCAGTTCAAACATTTGCTCATTATACAGGTGAAAATAATGAAGAGATAAGAAAACAATTTAAACGAGTTCATGATTGTTTTTGTTTTGAAAAGTATTTTAACTAACTAGAAAACCTTTATTTTATAAAATAAAGATACTAAAGACGTACGAGTAAAAAGTATGTCTTTTTATTTTTAAAACTAATTCTTCAGACTAATGAGGAATCACATTCCATATTTTACAATTTAAAGTGGCTATCGCATTTTAAGTATGGAGTAAAAAGAGGTGAATATAATTTTATAGGTAAACAAGTATAAAGGGGGATACTAAATGGATATTTTACTTGTTATTCTTATTATCGTATTAATGCAAAGTAAGGAACGTAAAGTGAAAGTTAATCGTATTTGGCTCGTTCCGGCTTTGTTGTGCTTTGTAACAATCCAGTCCATTATTCATATGGGACAATTGACTATATTACAATTACTACTATTTGTTGCCATGCTCGGAATTGGATTGGTTCTTGGGGTTATTAGAGGAAAAGCTTTAACATTTCGAATAGATAGTGAAACGGGTCATGTATTACGAAAAGGAAATTGGTTAAGCGCAATAATTCTTCTTATTATTTTAGGTGCGAAAATTGTAATTAAGCAAAGTATGTTTTCTGGCAGTACGCATTACACATTAATGGTTGTAACGAATGCGTTTTTATGCGTCACATTAGTTACAGTAATAAGTAGACGATATTATATTTGGAAAAAATATAATGAGTTAATTCAAAAAGTATAAATACATGTATCCCTTGTTTAACAATGCTGTGAACGGTAATACTAAATAACATTGAATTTTTACAACAAGGGATGATAATATGATATTCATTTACACAGATTTCGGCGGAACGCATTCAACTGCACTCGCTGCAGCGTATCATTTAAATAAATTACCAACGGATCGTAAGTTAACGAAAGAAGAAATATTAAATGTAGATTACTTTAATAAATTGAAAACAGAGGATATGGGGAAAATCATTTTTCATGGAGTAGATGAATATGGGAATCCTGTATATACAATTGGGTGCGGGGCATCTAAAGTCATCGTACCTGCGATGAAGCATTTAGGAGAGATTCTGCAAAAACATTACCACAGCCATGAAAAAATTATTTTTTCTAATACATCACCAACAGTACCTTTACCTATGACTTTCGGTGGACTATTTTCTAGAAGGTTCCATATCGATTTTATCGGTGTACCATTACTCGTATGGGGAGCAAAACTTAGCTGTGATAACATACAAAGACTTGTTAGTTACACGAAAGAAGCTGGCCGATTGACGAATGATTATGTTGTAATTTTAGATAATGATACTTTTAAATAATGCACGATAAGAAGAAAATGGGGCAAATACTTCGGTTTTCTTCTTTTTTTCGTGAAAATGACAAAAAATATTCACATTTAATATGCATCTACTATAGCCAAAACAATAAAGTCCTGTTACTATTACAGGGATATTCTCTTTTCGTAACATAAATATATAGAAAAGTCAGAAAAGAGGAATTGAATTAAGGGAGGAACAACATGAAGCGTGTTGCTTGGATTACTGATAGTACAACTGCGAGTTTTACAACAGAAGGAGATAACTTTGTTATCCCAATTGAAGTTATTATTGATGGTGTGTCGTACAAAGATTGTGAAGAAGGTGTGCGTGAGCGCGTCTATAATGCGTTAAACGAAGGTAAAACTGTCACTACATCACAGCCTAACATAGGGGAAATGGTAGAGTTATTTTCGAAATGTAAAGAAGAATATGAAGAGGGATTTGCAGTTGCTATTAGCGGAAAAGTAAGTGGAACCTATCAAAACATGAAGTTAGCTGCAGACATGGCAGGTTTCCCATTAACGGTATTAGATAGCGAAACAACAAGCTATCCAATGGATGAACTAATTAGAAAAGCGAAATCGTTATACAATGATGGTATGACGTTACAAGATATACACAATACATTAGCAGATGAAAAAAGAAGACCTTTCCACGTGTTCCCGAAAAGTTTAAAAGGCCTTTACGCAAGTGGACGTGTAAAAGGGGTTCAATTTTTACTTGGAAGTTTATTAAGTGTCAACTTAATATTAGAAGTAAAAGGTGGAGAGCTTTTACTTGAAAAGAAAGTTCGCAAAATCCAAAAATGTCGAGAATACATTAAAAATGAACTTGAAAAAGAATTACCAAAAGTACTTCATATGTTCCATGCTAACGATAAAGATGGAGCTGAAGAATGGATTTCAGATATTAGACAAGCATTCCCTGAAATGGATTTCAAACTATATCCATTACCAATTTCATTTGCGGTTCATGCAGGTGAAGGTACAATAGCAATTAGTTATTAAGAGAAAAACCCGTGAATGATTCGCGGGTTTTTTATTTAATTAAATTGAAAATGGAGGCATATTACGTCGCCATTAAGTAAAAAGCTCATTTTAACGTTTTTAGGAGCAACCAATCTCTCAACTAGATTTAAAATTAAAAATATAAACCTTTTCCTACTGGCTGAACAGTTTCTAGTACAGTATCGACCATTGTTTCATTGATTAGGGTTCTTATAATCCAAGCTGAGAGATCTTGAGCAGCAAAACAACCTGCAGCAGTGGAGATATTTCCTTCGTTTACGAAACTTTGTTCAATAACATCTACATCGAATTCTTTAAGCTTTTCTACTACGGACGGATATGTAGTCGCTTTTTTACCTGTTAGCAATTTTTTAGCTCCTAGTAATAATGAACCAGAACACATAGATCCTATTAATTGTCTTTGAGGATCTAAATGAATGCTATTAATATATTCTTGGTTTTTATATAAATCTTGTACACCCTTACCGCTTGCAAATATTACTGCGTCAGCAGTAGGAATATCAGATATGCTTCCTGTCATGGGAATACGTAAACCAGACATGGATATATGAGTTTTTTCCGTTCCTAATAGTTGAACGTTCCAATCAGAAACACCGCCAACTAAACGTACACGATTTAATAAATCCCATGGTAAAAAAACATCTATATCAGTAAAGTTATCGAAACAGACTATTGCAATTTTCATTTTCTAATCCCTCATTCCGTATGTATGTCCCCTTATTTAGAATATAAACTTCTCCTTTTAATTTTCTATATTAAGTTATAAATTCCTGTATATTCTATGCGATGGAAATTTAATTAAATAAAAGGATTATACACCTATAAAATATGTGGCATCCAAATACCTCATAGATAACGTAAATAATGTTGTTTCGAAAGTTTAAAGGGTTTTTAAATATAAAAATAGAAATCTATATAAAAAAATATACAAATGGTAGTGATGCTATGAAAATAGGTAAATTTGGAGAATTAAATAACATAAGTATTGATACAATTAGACATTATATGGACCTGGGTCTCATTATTCCTGAAAAAAAGGGAGGGCATTATTTTTTTGATGAGTATTGTCAAACAGATTTAAAACTTATATTACATTACAAAGAACTAGGGTTTAGCTTGAATGAAATTAAAGAACTATTTTTTTATAAAAATTTAGCGAAATCTATGAATTACAAAAAAGATACTTTTTACCAATCTTTATTTAAGCTGAAATATGACAAGTTGGAACAGGAAATAGAACTTTTGGAGAAAAAACGGGATAAATTAAAGGAAGTGTTACATGATTTATTATTAACAAGTGAAACTTCTAATTCAATTATAGGAATAGATTTAAGTGTACTACATTTACTGACATGTTCTAAGTGTAGCAAAAAATTAATTCTTCAAGATGGAATTATTACTAACAATCAAATTACCGAGGGGAAGTTAATTTGTAATTGTGGTGAAGAATATAGTATTACTTCAGGAATTATAACTGCTGGTAAAACATTTAAAGTAAATGGGCAAACGGCACTGGAAGATACTATTTCGGATTATATTTATGAAACTGATAAGGCATATTTGGAAAATATGCTTAAAGAAGGGGAATGGGCGAAAAAGAAACTAATACATTTAGATTTAAGTAACAAATTAATACTGGATATAGGATCGGGACTTGGATTCTTTTTGAGAAACATTTATGAAGACCTACCCGAAGATTGCCTATACATTGCAGTGGATCGAGATTTAAATAAACTTATATTTTTAAAAAATGTATTAGCAAGAAGAAATCCGAAAAGAAACATACTCTTTATCTGTGCTGATTTTTTGAACATCCCTATTCAGAATCAGTCTGTTGATATTGTAATTGATCATTCTGGTACGAGCAATTATAGTTTTGAGCATGAAAATTTTTTACTTCACGAGTTAAATCCGCTTTTTAAAATGGATTGCTTTTTATTAAGCTTATTTATTTTATTTAAAAATTTCAGCTCAAATAGCCAAATTACAAATAAATTTCGAGCAAATTTTACACTTTCAAAAGTAACGAAAGAGATCCAAAATCTACAGTTTCATTCGATTGATGAAAGTACTTCAAACTATTTGAAACGAGGAGGTAAGTACGAGGATTTCTTTGTTCAAGGAGAAGAAATTTATACATATTCATTTTTCGGAAAAAGATGGGGTTAACCCCATCTTTTATTTATTTCCCCTTAAAACTTTTCAAATAGTACATATTGATATTGGGTTAACCCAAGAACTTACACTTAATGTAATACAAAGAATAGTGGGGGAATTGTTATGGGAAGTTTACGATTACATATAGAAAATAAAAATAGAAACCCGGAACTAAGAAATATTTGTTTATATTCAATCGCAAAAACAGTATCAATATTCGGGACCTCTATGTATAGTTTCGCATTAAGTTTATATGTTTTACAAATAACTGGATCAGCGTTAAATTTCGCGATTACGCTCATATTAGGAACAATTCCAATGATTATTATGAATCCATTTGCTGGTGTAATTGCTGATAAAGTTAATAAAAAGAAACTAGTTGTTTGTATGGATCTACTAAGTGGCTGCTTATTAATAGCTGTTTATATAGTAAGCTGCCGTTATGGATTAAACTTATTCATCATTTATACTACGACCTTTCTAATGACGGTCTTTTCAACCTTTTTTGGAATAGGATTAGAAGCTGCAAAACCAAATATCGTCTCTAAAGAGAGGCTTATGAGTATTAATTCTATAAGTAAAATTATTGATTCTGTATCTCTAATTCTTGGACCCATGTTAGGTGGTATCGTTTTTTCAGTATTTGATATTAAAACTTTTATCATTATAAACGGTATTTCATTTATTCTTTCAGGGATAGCATTACTATTTATTCACTTTAAACTGTTCGAGTGTAATATAAATGGGGAAAATTCAAAAAGAAGAGTTAATTTTATTAAAGATATAAAAGAGGGGTTTTCTTACTTACTTGAAAAGGAAAGTTTAAAGAATACGTTTCATATTTTAATTTCGTTTAATTTCTTCTTAGGCTTTGCTGTTACCGTTCCATTGCCATACATTATTAACACAGTACTCAATCTTAGTTCTAAGCAATTTGGTATCATTCAAGGGACCTTTCCAGTAGGGATGATAATTGGTGCAATTGTAGTAAAAAAGATAACTAATCGTTTTTCTTACTCTTATCTTTTGAAAAAGCTAAGTTCTATGTTGTCAGTTATTATGATTTTTTCAGGAATTCCAGTTTTATTCAAAAGCTTTGAAGTGAATGATTTTGTATTCGTTATTACGTATTGTGTTGTTATGATCTTTTTAGGGATTATTATAGCGCTAATTGATATTCCTTTAATTTATTTCATGCAAAAAGAGATTCCTGATGAATATAGGGGAAGAGTGCTTAGTATTGGATTAAGCTTAGGGAAAATGATGCAGCCAATAGCACTCGCAATATCAGGTCTATTATTAAATTATATCCCAGCCTACATCATTCCAATTGCAGGTGGAATCTTATATTTAATAGTAATTAAAATTTCATCAAATCGTTTCACATTAGAAGTTCATTCGAAAGATTATAGTGCTTCGTAGTTTCAGAGCTACTTAGAAAACCTTTTAAAGACAATCCTGTAAATCAAGGTAAGCTATATACAGGTGGTTTATTTAAATATGCGATTCATATTAATTATCTTGGGGATTGCATTTGGGTGCTTGGTTTAGCATTAATCTCTTGCAATATTTTTAGTTTATTTATCCCGCTAGGCCTATTCTTAGTATTTGTTTTTGACTATATTCCAAAATCTGATGATTACTTACAGAACAAGTATGGGGAACAATTTACAGTGTATAAACAGAAAACAAAAAACTACTACCGTTTATTTGGTAAATCAACTTCATAAATTATAAAAAGCGCAGGATTCATATCCTGCGCTTTTCTATCGTAATTCAGCTGTTTTTCTAATAACAATCTTATCAATATCATCTTCTTCATCACCGATAAATAACCCGCGTTCTTTTAAATACGCCTCAAAATATAAATCTGCTTCTGCACGTTCATCATACGGTTTTACAGATAGAACGAAACCTAATTTGTTTTGTTCCTCTAAATGAGAAGTGGAGATGTAAGCCGGTACATTGTGGCGTAAAAAGAGTTCTTTAACCGGAATAATCATATCTTTCATTAATTTCGTTAACATACCCATTTCAAACTCGAAATTAAAGCGATCTATGCTACATAAATCAGCGAATACTACACCGATAAAACCTGTATTAAATACTTCTTGATATTCTACTTCTTCATCATTACCGTAAAAATCCTTTTCGATTAAATAATTTACAAAATAAGCAACGCCATCACTTTGTTCAAATGGTTTCGTTGAAAGAACAAAGCCGATTTTCTTTTGTTTATGTAAATACACACATGACATGTATGCTGAAATGTTATGTTCTTTAAATAGAGAACTTGTTGCCCCAGAGAGGCCATCAAGTACGTGATGAACAATTTGAAGTTTTTTACGAGCGAAATAATAGGATTTCTTTTGTAACTCCAATGTATCAATAAAGACAGAGCCGATAAAGCCTGTATTTGAAATGATAGGTGTTTGCTTTTTTCTTCCTCTGCGCTTTGCTTGAGCCATTGTAAAAATCATCCCTTCATGTACAATTAAAATAAAAAGAACGTCTGTTCGTATATTTATATTTTACTATTAAAACGCTATAAAGTAAAGGGTTTTTGACGAAAAAAACAACAAAAAAGACACCTGTAAAAGGTGCCTTAAACGCTGTAGGGAAGAGGGTTCATCCCTACAATTTATATTATGATACAGAAACAATCTCTTCTGTATCTTCTACATCTAAATGACAGTCCATAGTACGAACATCTTGATCTTCATGACTTCCGAAATAAATAGTAATTTTCATATGTATCGCTCCTTTATTCTAGGAATACCTAAAATAATTACTAGTAATGTTAATATTTATTATATACCACTTTTTTCATTCCGACAACGTTATATCATTTTTAATTCTTTTAGGGTGAAAAGAGTGATGTATAGAGCTATTTTTATAGAAATAGGCACATTTCATATATGTTATATTTAATACTGAACGATTCGAATACGAATTTTTATGAAAGGAGAAAAAAGAATGAATTATAAACAGTTATTAATAGATAACTTCACATATAAAACGTCATATATTGCGCGACAGGTACGTGGAATGAATGTAAAAGAAACGAAGGATTATATTGCTGTAGACTGTGGTTTACCTGCAGATACATTTAATATCATTACTTTATTAAACAATGATTTAATGGAAGGAAATGAGAAATTATATAAAGTGGTAAACAGCTATAATCAAAAGAAATTTCCAATGAGTGTTTGGTTTTGGGATGATAGGCATGAGCAAACTATAAAAAACGAATTGATAAAGCTTGGCTTAAAAGAAGCAGAACAGAATATCGCGATGGTAGCAGACTTAAAGACAATTCAACCAACAATGAAAATGCCAGAAGGTTTTACGATACAAAGAGCATTTTCGTTAGGACAAATTAAAAAGTTTGGGGAAACGTTAGCTAATCTATTTGGTACATCAGAGGAAGGTACACATGTGAAAACATTTTACAATGAAACTGCTTCTTTCGATTTGTGGAATAGTGAAAATATGAAACTATATTTAGGGATTTTTAAAGATGAAGTCGTATCTGTTGGTTCATTAGTATGTACAAAAGATAGTATTGGTATTTATGATATAGCAACTAAAGAAGAAATGAGAGGGCAAGGATTTGGCTCCATTATGTTTAATTACTTGCTGCAAGAAGCAAAAGAATTGAAAGTTGCTCAATGCGTATTACAAGCTTCACCTGATGGAATTAATATTTATAAAAAATCGGGCTTTCAATCTGTTGGACAAATGACAGTATTTGAAAATCGGCATTTAATTGAATAAATTATTCGATCCAAATTGCTTTCATGTAGGGGTTACTACATCATTATGAAAAAGGTATATATCATTACAATCATTTGCACCATTATATTAATAGGTACTTTTGTTTTTCATAAAGTAAATGAATTAAGTATACGAAAGCTATTAATCAATTAAATCATATACAAAATATTGCACATAGAGGCGCTTCTGCGTATGCGCCGGAACATACAATACCAGCTTATAAATTAGGACAACAATTTAAAGGAGATTATATAGAAATTGATCTTCAAATGACAAAAGACGGACATTTAGTAGCTATGCATGATGAAACAGTAAACCGTACTACAAACGGTACGGGATTAGTTAAGGAACAAACATTAGAAGAAATAAAGAAACTAAATGCAGGTTCCTTTTTCAATGAAAAGCATCCAAGTTTAGCAAAGATAGAATTTGAGGATGCTAAAGTTCCAACACTAGAAGAAATTATTGAAACGTTCGGGAATGGTGCAAACTATTACATGGAAACAAAATCGCCAGATGAATATGCTGGTATGGAAGAAAAGCTATTAGAAATTATAAAGCACTACGAAATAAGTGATAACGTTCTTATTCAATCATTTAGTAAAGAAAGTCTGCAAAAAATTCATAGTTTAGATGTTACTATACCTCTAGTACAATTATTATCTTACAAAAAGGCAGTTCAATTAACTGAATTAGAGATAAAAAAGTATAAAACATACTGTATCGGCCTTGGGATGAACTATAAATATATTGATTCAGCTTATGTAAAGAGAATAAAGAAACACGGATTAGAAGTTCATCCATTTACTGTAGATAATGAAACAGACATGAAAAAGTTACTTTTATGGGGAGTTGACGGGATGTTTACGAATTACCCGGATTGTTTACATTCGTTATTACAATCTTAAACTATAATAGTGTAATTATGACTGAACCAATAAAACAAGTAGCCTCAATTATACAAAGATGGTTTGTGGTCCAAATGGTAACATCATTGAATACATAGAGCTGATATTGAAATGAAATCCGAAAAAGAATCCAATATTTTATTGGATTCTTTTTATTTAACTCTAAGTGACGAACTTAAAGCGATATGAATTTGAATTTGTTAATAAAATATTACATTGAGTATGATTTTTTATAATTACCATCAGAAAGTAACGAAATTGTAATGAATTTTAACTACGTTTTTTATATTTTTTTGATACACTGGCTACGAGAGGAATACCGATTAATGTAGGTAAAAACCAAAACCATATAGGTGGCAGTAAATTAATTAAGGGAATATGAATACCGACGTTTACTAATAGCGCGGTAACGGCACCAATATAAGAACCTAACATACCTCTAATATGGTGATGCAGCCAATTTTTCCAACGTTTTTTTCGTGCTAGGTAGCCATAAATCGCAAATGAATAAGAGAAAATTGCTACATAAAATAAATATGCGATTTTATCCCAGTTCATAATGGATAATATAATTGCAGTAACGGTGATCACGACATAGGATGCATGATATATTTCACCCCATTCCGTATGTTTTCCTTTTTTCTTTTGAGCAACCATCGCTACAATACCGGTGATTAAACATATTGTTCCAAATAATATGTGGATGGTTAAAAGAACGTTGAAAATGCTCATAATAATTCCTCCTTTTTTATTTTTATGGTATTGCAGTATAGGAGAAAAGTTGAAACATATTGTTTATTCGCCTTAATATACTGAAATAAAGGTACTTCTAGAACAAATTTAAACGGACAAATTTTTCTTGAATTTAGTGAGTCACGTATTACGTGAAATGAAGGAGAGACTTCCATGTTTACATCTATTACATATTTACAATCTGGGAATGAGAAGCAACAAAAAGTGTATGATGTTTTGAATAAATTAAACATAATGGAGGATTTAACTTTGTATAGTCCCGTTCTTTGCGGGACAATCCCTATAAGAATTGATACAATTCAATCCGACTTAGATATAGTAATGGAAGTACATAACTTTGATGTTTTTGAACAGGAAATGAGATCTTTATACGGTTCTTATAAAGGATTCAAAATAAAAAAGAAAAAAATTAAAACTACCGAATCGATAAAGGTAAATTTTGAATTTGAAGGTTTTGAATTTGAATTATTTGCTCAGCCTAAGCCAGTACGTAACCAAAATGCATATAGACATATGATCGTAGAGCACATGCTATTAATGCAGCATCCACATATAAGGGAAGAAATTCTTCACTTAAAAGAGAACGGTTTAAAAACAGAACCTGCTTTTGCTCAAGTATTAAATATCGACGGAGATCCTTATGAAGAGCTTATTATGTTGGGGCAGGAAATGAGATTGTGGTAAATACGAGACACAAAAACTCCTCTATAAATAAAAGAGGAGTTTTTGTTATGTCATTAACTTACGGATTAATTCACCTAATACTTTAATCCCGTTAGTCATTTGCTCTGGAGAAGCATATCCATATGATAAACGAATATACTGATCTGATTCTTCTTCATAGATACGCCCTGGGTTTAAAAGAATTCCTTTTGACAGTGCCTCTGAAAATAATTTTTTCATCGGAATGCTAGGTACAATCTTTAGCCATATAAAAAATCCGCCAGTAGGAATATCCCATGATGCAACATCTGCACAGTACTTATTTAAAGCACGTATCATGATTTGTCTTCGTTCTTTTAATTGAATTCTTACGTTTGCAACATGTTCTCCATAAAAATCATTAGTTATCCATTCAGCAGCAACTCTTTGGGATAATGAACTCGATCCATAGTCTGTTTGCATTTTTATATCTGACAATCTATCAATTACAGGTTCTGGTCCAATAATCCATCCAATTCTAAGACCAGGAGTAAGTGTTTTAGAGAGACTACCAACATATAATACATGTCCATGTTTATCTATCGACTTTAAAGGAGCTGGAGGTGGTTCATCAATCCATAATTCGCGATAAATATCATCTTCAATAATAGGTAACTGTTCCTTTTCACATATTTTTAATATTTCTTTTCTTCGCTCTTGAGACATTAATATCCCTGTTGGATTTTGAAAACAAGGGATAGAATATAAAATATTTTTTTTTTGACTATATTTGATTCGGTTTAATAACTCGTTAGGTAAGATACCGTGATGATCCATACATATACCAGCTAGATTTATATTTGCTGATTGAAACACATGAAGTGAATATAAGTAAGAAGGTTGCTCGAGTAAAACGGTTGATTCTCTATGCAAAAGACCAATTGATATTAATTGCAATGCTTGTAACGCACCAGAAACGATTAATATAGAACCGGCTGATGCATGTATTCCAAATGATTTTACGTATTTACTAATTGCTTCACGTAACGGTAAAAACCCTTTTTGTTCTTCGTATCCAAAATAATCTAATTCGTCACTTACACTTTTCATAATGGACTGCATAGTTTCTAGTGGGAAAAGTTGCGGCGCGAGTTCACCTTTACTTAAATGGATAAGCGTTTTATTTGCTTCTGCTTCATTTATGTCTCGTACCAATAACTTACTAGGTTTATGAATACCAGCTTTTACATATTCACTCCAATCAGGCGGGGGATTCGTCGCTAATAATGACCATGTATTATTTGTTACAATTGTTCCTGCTCCAATTTTCCCTTGAATCAATCCATCTGCAATAAGTTCATCTAGTGCAGTTATTACAGTGCTACGATTTACTTGAAATAATTTGGCTAACTGCCGTTGACTAGGGACCTTACTTCCAATAGGCCATTCTCCGTTTTTGATTTTTTCTTTCATATAGTCTACTATCTGCCGATATTTAGGCAGTTTTTTATTAGTTTTCATAAAAAAACTCCCTCGTTCACTTTAAAAATGCCAAGTGGTTGGTTTTTACAATAAATAACTGGTTGAAGACATTGTAACAACTATTAAATATGATGAAAAGAAATAATTGGTAATTTGAAAGTGGTTGGTTTATTAGGGAGGGAAAGATAACATGCAGAATAAAAAATGGGATTTACGCATCATATGTGCTCACGCTTTTACGATTTTAATATGGGGAACCGCTTTTCCGGCAATTCGTATGGGACTCGAATCTTATACACCAGAGCACCTTACTCTACTACGTTTATTAATTGCTTCATTTATACTTCTTTTGTTTTCCTTTATATATAAGTTGCGGCTACCAGATTTAAAGGATCTCCCAGCAATTTTTATATTTGGTGCTTTAGGGTTTACTATTTATCACATTGCATTAAACTACGGTGAAAAAACAGTAAATGCTGGATCTGCAAGTTTAATTGTTTCAGTCACACCAATAGTAACGGCTATTTTTGCTTCTGTTTTTTTGAACGAAAAAATGAAAGTAAATGGTTGGATTGGTGGTGTAATTAGTTTTATAGGAATTGCTTTCATATCATTTAGTCAAGGAGATGCTATTCAATTGAATAGTGGAGGATTATTTATATTATTAGCAGCGATTTCAGAAAGCCTATTTTTCGTTTTCCAAACTTCTTACTTAAAAAAATACGGCTTCTTACCATTTACCATATATACAATTTTATCTAGTACTGTATGCATGCTTATTTTCTTACCGGGAATGTATACAGAAATACTAGCAGCTCCTCTTGAAGTGAATATGAGTGTTTTATATTTAGGTTTATTTCCAACAGTACTCCCATATATCGCATTGGCTTATATCATCTCTCATTCTGGTGCTGCTGAGGCAACAAGTTCTCTATATTTAACACCAGTAACTGCATGTTTTATTGCGTGGTTATGGTTAGGTGAAGTGCCGACAGTTGTTTCGATAATTGGCGGGGGAATTACTATACTTGGGGTTTTAATTGCACATGTATCATTAAAAAAAGAAATGCAAAGTGAAAAGTACCGCAATACAGCAAGGTAGTTTGGTTAGTATTTGCAAGAGATGTAATTGAACTGTTTATTAGATTTCTTATTAGTGGAAGGATTAGCATAATGTTAATCCTTTTTATTTATACAATTCTTACTAGTAACATCCATATAAAATTGTATAGTTTAATTATTTTTTTACATATACATAGTTATAATCTGCTATTTACTATATGAAAGGAGGCATCCTTTGGAAAAAGTATTATTTTTCGGAGACCCAGGTATTGATGACTCGTTTGCCATTATGTTTGGTTTACTGCATCCTGAAATTGAAATTGTCGGTATTGTAACTGGATATGGAAATGTTGAACATATACATGCTGCACATAATGCAGCGTATATTTTACAGTTAGCAAATAGACAAGACATTCCTGTGATTAGCGGTGCAACAAAACCACTTACAGAAGAAATTACTACATATTATCCTGAAATTCATGGACCAGAAGGATTAGGGCCTATTCATGTGCCAGAAAGTGCATTGTCTATCCCGATATACAATTTTGGTAGTATTGCCTCGATTCTTGTAAAGTACGGAAAGGACTTAACAATTGTCGATGTAGGAAGATCTACCTCGTTAGCGATTGCTTTTAATTTATGGAATGATTTAATGCTAAATGTAAAAGGAATATATTTCATGGGTGGTGTCTTTTTAGAAGTAGGGAACGTTACGCCATTAGCAGAGGCAAATGTGTATGGAGATCCTATTGCAAGTAAAATTGTTTTTCAGCAAGCAAATAATTTATTTATATTTCCTTTAAATGTAACAAACAAAGCTGTGTTAACGCCAAATATGTTTGACTATATTCAAGCTAATTCAAAGAATCCATTTCATACGATAATGAAACCAATGTATGATTACTATTTTTCTGCATACCAAAAACTTAATCCATCTATCGAAGGGCCATTGCTTCATGATGTGGTTGCTATAAGTGGATTAGTAAATCCAGGTTTTTTCGAATTTGTAAATCGTACAGTGAATGTAGATACATACGGAGATACGAAAGGACAAACATTTGCTGATTTTCGACCTAGTTCTATATCAGAAGGAGCCAGTATAGCTTTAGAAATAGATGAAGAAAAATTTATTCAAGATTTTATTAAAACGATGCTATAAGTCGATGCCGAAACAGGGATTTATTTCACTACGTTGAATATATAAATACATTCCCTTTATAAAGGAGCTTACAATATTGAATGTCCAGTTAAAGGTTGTTACAAGAGAGAATTGGGAAGATGCTTTAAAGCTACAAGTTAAAGAAAATCAAACGAAATTTGTTCCAGCTGTAGCAGTTTCACTTGCTAAAGTATATATAAAACCAGATGGTGACAATGTGGAGTACATACCATTTGCGATATACGACGGCAATCTAATGGTTGGTTTTATTATGCATGCTGTTATAAGAGAAACAACTGATATGTATTGGATAAATGGATTTATTATTGATCAAAAGCAGCAAGGGAATGGTTATGGAAAAGCGGCGTTACAAGAAAGTATTTACTTAATAAAAAATACATGTAAGGCGTGTAAAGAAATAAGATTAACCGTACATAAAGAGAATCTCTCTGCAAAGAAATTATATGAACATTACGGTTTTCAATCATTGGGACTTGATTATGATGGTGAGCAAGTATATCGTTTATTCGTTTAAATATTATGAAGTAAAGGTGTGAAAAGAAAGATGCAATTTTCGGAAGTGAAAATCGAAGTATTTATTCCTGAAGAATACATTGAGACATTACGGAATGAACTAAATAAAATTGGTGCTTGTAAAACGGGAAAATATGACCATTGTCTTTCCTATAGTTCCGTGAAAGGATACTGGAGACCATTAGATGATGCATCACCTTTTAATGGAGAAATAGGCCACATATGCGAAGGGCAAGAATGTAAAATTGAAATAAAGTGTAAACGGGACCTTGTAAAGGATGCCCTTGAAGTGATTAATGAAATTCACCCGTATGAAACACCTATGATTTATATTATCCCAATATTAAATGGCTATTTTAATCAAATATAAAATTAATGACTGGGAGGAATAACAATTGGAAAATAAATTTCATCACATTGTACGAGCTGTAATGTTAAAGGATAATAAATTGTTATTGGCTGAATATATTGGCCATCATTATTTTTTACCAGGTGGTCATGTTGAAGTTGGCGAATCAGCTGAGAATGCATTAATAAGAGAACTAAGAGAAGAACTCGGGATAAACTGTAGCATAAAACAATTTTTAGGAGTAATAGAAAACCAATGGCAAGACCGTGAAGTTCTTCATCATGAAATCAATCACATTTTTGAAGTAGATTCGCAAGAGTTACATATTGATTTCATACCAAAATCTAAAGAATCTCATTTGGCGTTTCACTGGATAAATTATAATCAAGAAGCTTTACATACGTATAAAATCATGCCAGCGCCATCAGTTAAAGAGTTATTAGAAAGAAAATTAAGCGATGAACTACTAAACTGTTGGATTAGCAATTTTTAAGCACCTCTATTAATAGTAAATACGTCCACCGAAAGCAGATTAAGAAAATAGGCTAAAAAACAAGGTACATCACCTAGTGTAAGTTCATATTTTGTTGATGTACGCATTTAGTCTATAGTCTTATTTCTACTTTGTTTGCAAAAATATATAAACTTTAACATTTGGACGGAATTTATTTTTATAAATGGAGGGTTTCGTAATGAATCAGTTTCAACAAGACTTACAATCATTAAACCTTAATGATTATCAATCTGGTAATGTTGTGTATTGGGATCAACTACAACAAAATCAATATCCATACTATTACATTCAAGACGAAGCACGTCGTTGCGGCGGATGCGGAGGTTGTGGTGGACGCTGTGGTGGATGTGGTGGCGGAAGATGCGGAGGTTGTGGTGGCGGTCGTTGTGTAGGCTGTGCTGGATGTTTCGGTTGTTTTAACTGCTGGAACTGGTGGATCATTTAAGTATAGAAAGAAAACTATTTTACTTGAAAGAAAGGTGTGGAAATTATTTTGCACTTTTCTTTCAAATGTAATTGTTATGCGTATTAAGGAGGATTTATTTGTATACTTACGATAAGTTAATTTCTTGGGTAGAAAATATAAAAGAAAAAAATCATAGTTCTGCAACAGCACTTTGTATTATAAAAGATAACAAAATTGTACTAGAGCATTATAGTGGATTTCACTCAAATACATCGACTAATAAAAAAGTGACCACATCTTCACAGTTCAATGTTGCTTCTGCCAGAAAAAGTTATTTAGGTTTAATGGTAGCATATGCGCTTTACGAGGGGAAAATAAACTCTATTGACGATGAAGCGATAAAGTATTTTAAAGACTTTGATCCTGCATTGCTCGGTAAAACAACGATAAGACATTTAGTAACCCATTCGCACGGTTTAGGAGAAACGAATGACGGAACAATTTTTCGTGAATTTGAACCTGGACAAGCATGGGCGTATAGAGATGTTAATGTAAGAATGATAACACGTCTTATTTATCAGCTATATAGCAAAAGTTTTCCTGAATTGTTAAAGGAGCGTGTATTTGATCTAGCTTACTTCAAAGAAACAGGTTGGAGAATTAAGCAAGATGAGAATTTAGTTAAAGTTGTTGATAATCCAAATGAAGACGCGATAAGTGAAATTGGTACGGTAGATGATGGTACTGAAAAAAATCTGTTTGTCTCAGCTAGAGAATTTGCTTATTGGGGCAATCTTCATTTAAATCAAGGTATGATAAACGGTAAACAAATTGTTCCAAAAGAAGTTATAAAAATTGCTACGAGCTTGCAGAGTCCAACATATATAAACAAAGAACTACCACAAAACGGGTTGTTTTGGTTCATTCAAAATGAACCTGCGCTTTCAAGTGAACTTGGTGAACGAGTTCCAAAAGGATCATATCAAATACTAGGAATTACAGGACCGACTTTATTAGTAATACCTGAATATAATGTAGTTGTTGCGAAAATGTATAATAAAAGATATAACTACGGCGGTGATCATTATTTATATTATTTACGTGAATTTAGCAATTTAGTCGCTGATACATTTCGTAACAGTAATAGGGCATAATTACTCCTATAATGAAAAGGAGTGAGAAAAGTGAAAGATAAAATGAATACAAACAAAAAGCAAAACATTAAAGATGTAAAAACAGAACAAAATGCAATTTATAGCGATCCAAAAGACGCAGCTAATATGCAGACGGTACCGCAGCCGAAGGATTTTGATGAAATCGAATATTAATTTTTATCCATCCGACTATATGATGAATGAAAAATACATCTTAAGTCCCATCACATGACAGAAGTATTTTGATATCATATATACATAAGCATTTGAAAATGTCTTATCTTAACAAAGCTTTCTTTAAGTAAATCTAATATAACCTGCAAAAAGACACTTCATTATGGAGTGTCTTTTTGTGTACATGAACTGAATTACCATTTTCCGTACAGTATTTTGCAATTTATGATGGATATACTAACTGTGAAAATTCATGTCATGATTAAAGAAGGGGACAGTTAGTATGAAACAAACTTCTATAAATCCGTTACTAATTGTTCTAGGTACAATCATTGTTCAAATTGGCCTTGGGACAATTTATACATGGAGTTTATTTAATCAACCCCTTGTCAGTAAGTTTGGATGGAACCTCAATGCCGTTGCGATAACTTTCTCCATAACAAGCTTTTCTTTATCATTTTCAACCTTATTTGCAGGAAAGTTGCAGCAAAAGTTAGGACTTCGTAAACTCATCGCTACGGCAGGGATTGTTCTGGGACTTGGGTTAATACTTAGCTCACAAGTTTCTTCCTTACCATTACTATATTTATTAGCTGGTGTCGTTGTTGGTTATGCAGATGGAACTGCCTATATTACATCACTATCCAATTTAATTAAATGGTTTCCAAATCGAAAAGGACTTATTTCTGGCATATCTGTTTCTGCATATGGAATGGGTAGCTTAATCTTTAGATATATAAACGGAAGTCTTATTGATAGTCTTGGTGTATCACAAGCATTTTTATATTGGGGTATCATCGTCTTGCTTTTAGTTTTAACCGGATCGTTCTTCTTACGTGAAGCAATCGTAAGTAACACCGTAACTGAATCCGTACAAAATGACTATACACCTCGTGAAATGATGCGAACGAAACAAGTATATCTCTTGTTTTTTATGTTATTTACATCGTGTATGGGCGGTCTATATTTAATCGGTATGGTAAAAGATATTGGGGTACAGCTCGTTGGACTTAGCGCAGCAACCGCAGCTAACGCCGTCGCAATGATCGCAATCTTTAATACAGTAGGAAGAATCGTACTTGGAACGTTATCAGATAAAATTGGCCGAATGAAAATTGTTTCTGCAACGTTTATAATAATTGGATTGTCAGTCTTTACTTTAAGTTTCATTCCTCTAAATTACGGAATTTATTTCGCTTGTGTAGCAAGTGTTGCCTTTTGCTTTGGTGGTAATATCACAATCTTCCCAGCCATTGTCGGAGATTTCTTTGGATTAAAAAACCATAGTACTAATTACGGGATTGTATATCAAGGTTTCGGGTTCGGTGCACTTGCAGGAGCGTTCATCGGAGCATTACTTGGTGGATTTCAACCGACATTTATTATAATTGGTGTTTTAAGCGTTATTTCCTTTATTATTTCGATATTAATTCGTCCTCCAAAAGCAGAAAAGAAAAAAGAAACACAACATTTATATCGAAAAGTAGCTTAATTCTGGAAAAGAGTCCTCATGATAGGGCTCTTTTTTCAATGTAACGTTAACTTTGCTCCCGTTTTTATTAAAAGACAGGACAATATCATTAAGTGATTGAATAAATAAGTAAAGAGGAGCGTGATAATTAAAATGAAAATAGTACAGCAATGGGTCCAAGAAGATAGTGATTACATAAGAGAAAAAGTAATTGAATATAACCAAAAACATATTGCTGATGAAGAGAAAAAGCCTTCAGAAAAAATTAGTTTTATAGTAAAAAATGAAAAGGAAGAAATTGTAGGTGGAATAACTGCAATTACATTTTGGCACCACGTGCATGTCGATTTCCTTTGGGTTTCTAAAGATTATAGACACGAAGGATATGGAAGTAAGTTATTAAAACGTATTGAAGAATTTGCAATTGAAAAAGAGTGTAGGCTAATCAATTTAGATACTTTTAGTTTTCAGGCACCTGATTTTTATAAAAAACATGGGTATAAAGTGATTGGAGTAAGTGAAGATCATCCGAAAGGACACAATCGATATTATTTAGAAAAAAGGTTAGAAAATATATAGAATTCCAAAATAAATCAAAGCATAAAGAGCGTACATTGAATAATTACTTTCAACATACGTTCTTTTTCATATAGCAATGAAAGGTTATCGGTTATTAACTTTACTAAGAGCAGATAAATGAAATACTCTATTAATTTTTTATATTTTATAACGATTAAATGGTAGAATGTAACAAAGACAGAAAATTCTCGTTATTGAAGGTGGACTTAGATGAAAAAAGTAAATGTTACATATGCACTTTTATATGATAAAACAAACGAAAAAATTCTAATGGTAAAAAACAAAGGGAAGAATGGCTCTTATTACACGTTACCAGGTGGCGCAGTTAAATTTGGAGAAACGTTAGAAGAGGCAGTAATTCGGGAAGTGAAAGAAGAAACCGGGCTACATATAACTGTAAATGGTATTGGTTACATTAGCGAAGCTTTTTTTGAAGAGAGAGGGCACCATGCCATTTTCTTTAATTTTTTAGGTGAAATAATCGACGGGGAGACAAATATAACAAGACCAAAAGAAATTGAAGATATTACTTGGATGGAATTACATAAAGCAGCACCGCATTTACGTATACCAGAACAATTATTAAATACATTACAAAGGAAAGAAACAGCACCTTACTTTTTTAACGGAACAATCATTCATCAATCTTCATAACATTAACATATCATGTAAGGCGGGGAAAAAATGGAGTTTATCGTTAATCATAATCATTTCACTCAAGCACTTTCAGAAGTAAGTAAAGCTATATCTACCAAAGCTATAATACCTATATTATCTGGTATAAAAATAACCGCAGATCAATCTGGAATTACTTTAATCGCAAGTAATTCAAATATTTTCATTGAAAAATTCATCCCTAGTTCCAACGAAAACGACCAAATTACAACTATATTAAAAGCAGGAACTATTGTAGTACCTGCAAAATATTTCATTGAAATTATAAAGAAAATGCCAAGTGATGTATCAATAAAAAGTACGAATGAGCAAATTATTACGATACAGTCAGAAGAAATTACATTAAACTTAAATGGACTTCCAGCATATGAATTTCCGAATGTACCACTTATAGACGGTCATACAAAAATACAAGTGGAAACAGAACAATTAATTGAAGTATTTAAACAAACTGTCTTTGCAGTAGCTAAAAATGAATCTAGACCGGTTCTTAATGGCGTTCATTTAGAGTTAGATCATAATAAATTAATTTGCGTAGCAACTGATTCACATAGACTTGCTATACGCGAAACGATTATATCTACAGATGTGAAAGCAAGTTGTATCGTACCAAGTGCAACTATTAGTGAACTTCTAAAATTAATGAGTAGTAATTCAGAATTCGTATACATCTATCTTTCAGAAAGTCACATTATTTTTACATTCGGCACAACTACTTTATATTCAAGACTAATTGAAGGGAAATATCCTAATATATCTAGTTTAATTCCAAATGATTTTCAGACAGTCATTAGCATAGATAGAAAAAAGATTTTACAAGGTGTAGATCGATCAAACTTATTAGCAAGTGAATGGGCAAATAACAATGTCAACTTAGAAATCATAGACGCATCCACATTGAAAATTTCTTCTAACGCTTCTCAGATTGGAAAAATATCCGAGACACAACAGATAGATGCGATTCAAGGTGAAAATCAATTAAATATATCTTTCGATGGAAGATTTATGATGGATGCTTTAAAGGCGATAAAAGAAGAAACGGTTACTTTGAGTTTCAGTGGTTCTATGAGACCAATATTAATTGGAGCAGGGACGCGATCTGCAGCAGTACATCTTATATCACCAGTAAGAGCATATTAAAAACGTAGGAAGGAATTACATTATGTACAAGCATACTTTATGTTTTATAAAAAGAAATGAAGAGATACTTATGTTAAATAGAGAATATGACCCTGTAAAGGGATTGTGGAATGGGGTAGGAGGAAAAATAGAAAAGGGAGAAACACCTTTAGAAAATGCAATTCGTGAAATAAAAGAAGAGACTAATATAAAAGTTACGCATGACCAAATTAAATTTAAAGGTATTATTAAATGGGAGGACTCTTCATATTCTGGCGGCATGTATGTTTATCTAATAGAGCTAATGAATGAATTTATATATCACACTCCAATAAAAGCCTCAGAAGGAATTTTAGACTGGAAAGAGATTTCGTGGATTTTAAGTGACTATAATTATGGCGTAGGGGAGATGATACCTAATTTTTTACCGGAAGTACTCCACAATGAATTAATATTAGAGCACAATTTTGTTTTATCTAATCATAAATTAATAGATTATAGGAATGCAGAATTGATTAAGCAGGATAGTTCTATAGATAATATAATTCGATTGTAAAAAGCAGGAATGAACCTCTGTACGAGCAAGAGGAGTTTCAGATATCGTAAAGGCAAACATAGTGAAATAAACTTAAATACATAAAAAGAGCGAATCACTTATAAGAAGGTTCGCTCTTTTTTATTTATAATTAAATTTCTTTCCACCAAGCTGACGATGGATAGTCTGTAGATTTTAACGTAATCGATTCACCAATTTGCGGCGTTGCGATTTTAACTCCTAAACGCTTAGCTTCTTTCGTTACTCGTTCAATTGGATCACTCCATTCATGTAAGGCCAATGTAAAAGCAGCCCAATGAATCGGAAGAAGTAGATCTCCTTTCACGTCAATATGAGCTTGAACCGTCTCTTCAGGTAACATATGAATAGCAGACCACCTTGGATCATATTGTCCACATTCCATTAACGTAAGATCGAATGGACCATATTTATCACCGATCTCCTTAAAGTGAGGAGCATACCCGCTATCACCACTAAAGAAAACTCTAGTCTCTTGGCCAAGAATAAGCCATGAACACCATAACGAACAATCTCTATCTGTCATACTTCGTCCAGAAAAGTGCCTTGCAGGTGCACAAACTAACTTTATATTATCAAACGTAATTTCGTCCCACCAATTATGCTCACTAATTTTACTAGGTGAAACACCCCATTTAATTAAATATTGCGCAACTCCAGTTGGAACATAAAAGTGCTTTGCACGATCTTTTAACAGCATAATACTCTTGTAATTCAAATGGTCATAGTGATTATGAGAAATGATAATCGCATCAATTTCTTGAAGATCTTCACGTTCTAAAGAAAAAACACCACTATAACGTTTACTAGTAAACACAGGAAATGGGGAAGATGTATCTCCAAACATCGGATCTAATAACAATTTTTTACCTTCTATTTTCAAAAGGGAAGCAGAGTGCCCAAACCATGTCACATTCTCTAAAGACTCATTATTTTTATCCGATAAAAGAATAGGTAAATTCTTTAAAGGACGCAGCTTTGATTTCATTTTAAAGTAATCAGTCATTAAACCGATAATATCTTTCGGTTTAAAACTTACATCAGTATGAATTTGATTTATATATTTCTTTTTCATTCGTTCTCCTTTTTACGTTTAACAATATACGTATGTTGTTATTGTAGCTAATTGTAGTGTAAACGAAATTATCTTACCTTTCATCTTAAACGCAGTACATTTCATAAATTTGTCAAATTCATTATTCTTATATATAAAATGAAAATCATATAGCAGCAGAGGAAACTAATATGAAGTAAATGTAAATTGTTGTGATTTAGTAAATTCATTCTTATACGCAACAAAGAACATACGTTTCGTTGTATGTTATAGAAGTAAATAGATCTCTAAATAATAAAAGGAAGGAGAAGTTGTAAATGCAAACAGAAAGAAACAAGAAATCAAAATGTAAACTATCAAAATCTGAAATAACGCAGCTATATGCAGATGGGAGGAGTACCTCAGAAATCGCTATACTGGCTAATGTGTCTGCAAGGTATATTCGTTTGGTTTTATCAGACAATAACGTACCAAGGCGCGCTATAGGGAGTTGGAAGAGAAAGTATGACATAACAGAAGATTATTTTAAAACGTGGTCAAACAATATGGCTTATATTTTAGGGTTTATAGCAGCAGATGGTGTTATACAGAAAGAAAATCAATGTGTCAGTATATCTCAAAAAGAAAATTACATTTTAGAAGATATTAAACAAGAACTAAACACCAACCAGCCACTATATCAAAACAAAAAAACAGGCGTATATATGCTAAACATAAATAGCAAAACAATAAAAGACGATTTAATGAACATTCACGGAATTAAGCCATGTAAATCTTTTAACATTGAATTTCCATTTATACCAGAAGAATATTTACATCATTTTGTGCGTGGGTATTTTGATGGGGATGGTTACGTCAAGTATGAAACTTATACAGTAAGCTTTGTAGGAGGATCATATAGCTTTATGAATTCTTTACATCAAATACTACAAAATCACAATTTATCAGCCGATTTATTAAATCAAAATAAACATTATCGCGTCATTTTAACCGGGAGAAAATCAATACAACTATTTTCAAATTGGATTTATAAAGACAAAAATATTTATTTGCATAGAAAATATGAAGAATTTCAGAAAGAAAGTCTAAGTCTAGATCAATTAAAAGATCGAAACCTAAAAAGAACTCAAGCTGCTGTTAAGCAGAGAAAACAAAATTTCCTTAAGGAATATATGAAAAATAAAAGTATCGCCAAAACTTGTTCCAATTTAGAAATTAAGGAACCAACTTTTAAAAGTTGGTTAAAAAATGATAATCAATTTAAAAAAGACTATGAAAGAATTAATTTTGATAAATCCAACTACCAATAACTAACTTTAAAATTCTAGATGACCTTAGTATAGGCATTAACATAGCCATACTAAGGTTTTTTAGTTGAAATTATTAAAGGATTCTTATTTTTATTTATGGAACATAGTAAATACACAGATTTTACAATTAATTTACTAAAAAAGGAGGGGCTTTATAATGTTCGCCAATTATATTTCAGAGAATATACTTCAAACATCTTATGAGTCAAAAATGATTTCGTCAGGTGACAATTATCCAACTTTAAAAATAAGTGGAACAAAGCTTCAATTCTTACTTGTAATGCTTCATCTTGGAATTGAGTCAAAGACAATAAAAACGAAACTAAATTGGACGAACGAAGAATTCGAAAAACATATATATGCATTAGAACTAGAAGGTTTGTTGAAACAGATAGGAGAGAGTTATTATCCAACATGTATGGTTATAACAGCAAATGAAGGAAAAGAGCTGTATAACCTATGTGAACCTCTAATTAAACCTACACTTAAAATCATTGAAAATTATTCAAATCAAATTGATGTTATTTCTAAAAGAATAGAGACGCTTAATCATTTATGTAAAGAATCTTATAGTCTTTTACTATATAGTGGAGTGTTATTAGATTTTGGACAAATAAATAACATTGAAGGAAACATTTGAAGAATATTTTCAAAACACTAATACTGATATTTATTATAAGAAAAAGCAATTAGTAAAAGGTTTCGTAGCAGCAGATAGACAAATAGATTTACATTTAAATATAGTTTATGAAAAATTAGGTTTATATCAAAATTCACAACCTGTTATCCCTGTATTTAAATCAACAGACTTATCTATACTTAACGAAATTGCGAACACAATCAGTAAAGATTTAGTCTTATTATTTAAAGAAAACGATACACCTTTAAAAGAATACTTTGTTAGCAGTAGATACTCACATGAAATAACTTATGAAGAGTATTTTATCTGGTGGTATCATTTTTTCTATACAAAAGTAACAGAAGAATTAAAAACAAAAGGTGTAATTAAAACTAATACTCAAAAAAATCAACCATACATAATCTATTAAATCTAATACAAACGTATTTTAACGAAATTTAAATAATAATGACTTATTTATATAATTTCACGTATGCAGCAGCTAAATATGCGAAGGATTATTAGTAAATAGATAATAATCTAAATTAAAATCTAATATAAAGAAAATAAGATTTTTAAAGGAGAGAAGGATCTTGCAAAAGAAATTTATCAATCCAGAAACAATGCCACCAACTTTCGGATACTCACATGTAGTCGAAATTAGTAACGCAAAACGAACAATTTACATATCTGGACAAGTAGCAATCAATACCGATGGGCAAATAGTTGGCGTTGGCAATTTAGCCATACAAACACGACAAGTATTCGAAAATATTAAAAGTGCATTAGAAACTTCGGAATTACAATTTAATGATGTAGTAAAATTAACATTTTTCTTAACAGATATTTCTCAAATGGCCATTGTTAGAGATATACGAGATCAATACATAAATACTAAAAATCCACCAGCAAGTTCAGCTGTAGAAGTTAGAAAGTTAATTAACGATAACTTATTAATTGAAATTGAAGCAATTGCTGTAGCAAACTAATTTTAAAAACTTATTCGTAATCATATCAATACAATTCGTTTAAAATGAATGCATTAAACGAATTGTATTTTTTATTGTCTTACATATCATTTATATCTAGAGACATTATCAGTAACAACTTATTAAACTACAACAATTACATAATCAATCATACAGAATGAATCCCGTGAAAAGGGGAACCTAACAAGAATAAACTAACATATAATAAGTTTATTATTTTTTTACAGTTAACATAATATATATTATAGGCAGTTATAGAAACAAAGTGATATCAGGTATCAAAAACCAAGTAAACTATACTTAATGAGACGAAACAGAGATTTTTAGTGAGATTCACATAAAATCTTATCTAAACGAATTTCTACAGTTTTTATCGTTTTTTTGTTATAAATCCATCACAGCAAATCTTAATCAATAATCGTTTAAGGTTTAACGATACAAAAATATTTTTGATCGGCAAGAAATTTTTATACAGAAAAATTATTTCTATACAAAATATAAATTATTAAATTCATTTTATGTTTTACTTAATGAATTTATTGCTATTTACACACATTTGATAACGTTACTTTATTTGTAGTTATTTATGTTTTTTACGCTTGACTTTCATTACATACATTGTTCTTTATTCTAGTTAACATAACGTTTATTTTTAACATAAAAAAATCTCCCTTACCTTCAGGAAGATTTTTTAACTTGCTAGTATTTCATTTCTATATTTTTAATAACAATCCCAATTGTAAATAACATTGGAAAAATCTAGATTTAATAAATCGTCTTTATTTATAAAGAAATTAGCAACACCAGAATCTCCCCACATAATATTTAATGAATCGTCTGTATCGATTTGTAGCAATAATACATCATGTTGCTGGTATTTTTCTTCCCATTCTCTCGGATCTGTCTGTGTGAAAAATGGATAACCACCAATTTTATGCCCTTGATCTTTACATAAATCATCATACAGTTCGCCTAATTCTGTATTATTTTCTTCATCAACAATTTCTTCCCAATCAATTTCCTCACTAAACATCTTTTCAAATCGATAATCCCTTGGTGTTACTGGTTGATAACCTAATTCGAAATTTAATTTTGCTGCTTCGGGTATGATAAAGTCCTCTAATTCTAATGTGTTTAAATAACTAAAATCAGTAATAACATTATTTAAATCTTCTATAATTGTAGAATGATAAATAATTCGAAAGTCTTTTTGGGTTGTTGGATGGTCAAAATCTGCTCCGTAAAGCTCATCATCAGCACTTACGAAAAATTGTAACATTCCCTTTTGAGGCATATATTCAACATGTGGCATTTCTTCAAAGTTTAGCTGCGCAAGTAACATCATAGGTTGTCCATTTGAATCTTTAGGATGCTCTTGATCTATAGGTAAATACGGATAACCACCAAACTTACTCTCAAAAAGCGTTGTCTCTGCTAATGTTCCAGACACTTTAATATACGGTTTCACACTTTCTTCTAAAATACTACGATACTGCTCTAGTTCTTTTGGAATTTGAAGTTGATACGTATTCTTCATCACATTTGCCTCCCTTTAATAATGAATTAAAAATGCCTTGCTTAATTATATAGCAAGAGATAGTTTCATTGAAAATTGTTAAAAGTCCGTTTTCACCCTTGTTTTTTGCGCACTTGGTGGACAAAGTAGATTATGTTCTAATACCTTTTTATTAATAGTTCGAATGAAATCCGCTGCTTCTGCAGTATTTGTATTTTCTTTTAGCCTTTCTTTTAAATCATCAATTTCCTTTGAAAGCTCAATCCACTTAGGTAAAACACGATTATTCTTTAACGTTCTATACAGTTGCTTTTCAGGATTGTACGAAAGGTCTTTATCTAGATTTAGAGGCTTCCCTTTACCAGGCATATTATCAAAAGACCCTTTCTTTTCTGCTTCTTTAACGATAGAACTAATATGATCCTCATACGTAAAGGACCAAACTTTCTCATCTTTTACTAAAATCTCTTGTTTTTTTAGTTTTTTATCTAGTTCTTCTTGATTCATAGATTCTCTCTCCTTTTTATTTTTATAGTGTGTTTTTTGTAAGTTTTAAAGCTTTCAACCCGTCAAATAACTTTTCTCGCCACCAAATGCCGTCATGACCGCCTTGGAACTCTTCATAAGTAATTTGGTATCTGTTTTCTTTTAAAGCTTTATATAGGCGTCTATTAGCTGTTAAAAGAGGTTCGTTTTCAATCTCTCCGGCTGCAATATAAAAATTTGGTTGAGTTCTATTAGAATGTATAGATGAAATTTGATTTTCAATCCAAGGAATTTTATTTTCATAACTATCTTTTTTCCAATGAACGGATCCAGACATTGACAAAACGTTCCCAAAAATTTGTGGATTTTGAAGCGCTGCATAACAAGCTGCTAAGCCACCAAGACTGAAACCGGCAATTGTTGTATGTTTCGCTTCTTGATGCACACGATACTTCGCCTGAATCCATGGAAGTAATTCCTCTGTTAAAAATGCATTCATTTTATCGTTATAAGTTAGCTCTTCTAGCCGATCAACAGGATCTATTGCAACAGCAATACAAGATGGGATTTCTTTTTCGTGAATTAAATAATTGAGTGTTCTTGCGATTGAAAGGTCATTAATGAATGAATTCCCATCAAATACAATGAGAAGTTCTTGAAGATGTGAAGTGTGAGAATAATCATGAGGCGTATAAATATGAATTTTACGTGTGTTATTTAAAATCGTACTATGAAAAGAATATGTTTCAATTTTACCAGATGGATAATGGTTTGAAGGAAAACGACTGCTATACTGCACTTCCATGCCTATGTTTAACACAGACGCTTTATGGGCACCTTCGCCAAATGTATTTCTATTAAATTGGTCTAGTTCGTACTGTTCACTACGCTTTATCCAATCATTTTCGAAAACATCGTTTACTGAAAAATAGTACGTTGAAATAAAACTCTTATCCGTCCTAAACGTCGCATACCAAATATCTGTCTGTAACAATCGTTTTAATTGATTTACAGACAGATCCCAACCAGGAAAACTGCCGAATACATAAACGTTTTCAGTTTTTCGATCCCCTAACCAAATATACGTTATATGCCTATACTTACTATCTAGAGGACATTGTTCTATTAGTGGCGTATGATTCGACTTTATTTCATGCAAAAAAGTATAAAAAGCTTTCTCGTTTCCATTCTTTAATTGATTATTAAGCTCCTCTAACTTAGGACTAATTATTAAAGTCACCCATCTTCCTCCTTTGTATTTCTTTTCACTAGATTGCTTTTATAAAATTTAGGATTAGGATGTTATGTATTTAGATGAGTTATTTATTAGAAAGTTTATCAATTGCTTGAATAGAAAGTTCCAATGCTTTTATCCGTCTTGTTAAAAGTGTTCTTTGAGGACTTCCAGTTTTAGACTTATCATAGGCACTCTCTATTGATGGAAGTAAACCAGCAAGGACATTACGAGCTTCTTCTAACTCTTCTTGACTATACTGGTGACTTTCTTGATTCCAAACGTTTTCTAGTACTGCTAACCCTACACAAACGGCTTTAAGTCGTTTTTTTACTAATGTAGTATTGGCACCTTTTTCAGTCATCTGTAATAGTGCGTTTTCAAGTTTACGAATTGTTGATAGTAAAGATTTTATTGATTCCAATTTATCTATATTTGATACGATATCCATTTTAATGTTGTCCCTTCTAGTTTTGTTATTGATAAAATAAGCACTTAATTTTACTCGAAATATTTTAACATAAATAACAAACTTTATTTGAGTTGGACAATGCATTAACGGAAAACAATCGTTAAATGTCTCTCTCCTCCCTTACATCATTCTATAAGTACTTCTTTCTGCACATTAAAATCCCTATATAAACAAGTTATAAATATTGTCTTTTTTATGAACAAAAAACACACAAGCAGCATAACTTGTACGTTTTGATTTTTATTCAGTAAGATAATATAGTAATAGTCTTCGGGTCTTCTCATAATTCATGAAATCTCTATACAAAACGGGATACTTTACAATTTCTGATTCTATAGAACGATATTGTGGAAACCATTCAAAAAACGATTTCCTTAGCCACTTTATTTGCTGATACGTAATGTTCTGTTCGTCTCCATTTAGTACAGAACTTAAAGTGCCTGCTGTATGCATCCAATAATGATTAAAATCAGCATTTATATAGTCATCTTCGGTAAATTTACTTTTTAAATCTCGCTGCAATTTTCCTATAGCACGATACGGAAACGGTTTATGCAATGCACTATGCATTTTCTGTAATTCATTAAAAATAATCTTTTTACCTAATAGCAACTTTCCACCCCTTTATTTCTCTATCCAGCTTAATAATTTTTCATAATGATATTGAGCATCTGTATAGCCGAGATTATATAAATTAACGAGTTTTTCTTTATTTCTTTCTATTCCGCTTATAGGAAGCTGTACGCTAGGCTGAATGACATAAAAGTTGTCTTTTTGTTCTTTATGATTCATATAAGATATCGTCCCATTATAAAAACGATAATGTTCTACTAAAGATTCTGCGATATTCGGGTATTTTCTATATAACATTTTAGCCAGACCTGAAAATTTGTTACGCTGCTTCTCATATCCTTCTGGCTTCGTCATAATCACAACGTTCTTTTGAAAACCATCAGTTTGCGCTTTTAGAACCGGTATAGGATCAATAATCCCTCCATCTAGTAATTTTCGATTATCATAATCTACAGCAGGTGCTATAAACGGGACAGAGCTTGATGCACGAATGATTTTTAAAATATCATTTCCATGTTCTGTTTTATTGTAATAAACTGCTTTTCCTGAATCACAATCAGTCGTTCCTATGACAAACTGTTCACTTGAGTTTAAGAAAGTTTGAAAATCAAATGGAACAATATGATTAGGCACCTCATCAAATAAAAAGTCCATTCCGAATAATTCACGTTTTCGAATCAAATTTCGATAAGATATATATCGGTGATCTGATACTAGCTCTGTATTTACTTTTTTATTTCTTCCTTGTTGGCGTGATAAATAAGTGGCTCCCATACAGGCTCCAGCGGATACGCCGACTACATAAGGAAAGTATAAGTTCTTTTCCATAAAATATTCGAGTACTCCCGCAGTATATAACCCTTTCATTCCTCCGCCCTCTAATACTAAACCGATATTTTTCATACTATATCCCTCTGCTTCTTTTTTCTTACTTACATGTTAGCACAAGATTTTAAGATGAGGTTATATAAATTGCTTGCAACTATAACCAGAAACTACTAAAGCAATGACATAATTTCTTAGTAAATAACATGGTACAATATAAGTAACACTATCCATAAATAATGGAGGAGGAATTTTATATGGGTTTATTTAGCGGTATTTTAGGAAATGCATCAAATGCGAGTACAGAAAGTGTAGAACGTGATTTAGAAAAGATTATGCTAGACGATGAGAAAGTTGAGCATGCTTATAAATTAATTCGTGATTTAATCGTATTTACAAACCGTCGTCTTATTTTAGTAGATAAACAAGGGATATCTGGTAAAAAAACAGAGTATCATTCAATTCCTTATAAAAGCATTACACAATTTAGCATTGAAACAGCTGGGCATTTCGATTTAGATGCTGAGCTGAAAATTTGGGTATCTAGTTTGAGTACGCCAATTACGAAAGAATTTAAAGGTGACGATAGTGTTTTAAGCATTCAAAAAGCGTTAGTAACATATACGACAAAATAACGTCTTTTTGTATGTTTATTCACATCTGAAATTACTAACCCGAGTATTTTGGAAGAATATGCATTTAATTTGTATATTTAATCTTAAATAACATAAAAAGGTAAAGCGTATTTTAAATGCTTTACCTTTCTTTTTTGTAATAAATAAGTGTAGTTTTATCATTTAATTTCTTTATTATTTCCGTTCTTTTATACCCCATCTTTTCGTATAGAAAACAATTTCTTTCTTCTTCTAAAATCGTAGCAAGTTCAAAACTCCGTACTTCTGGAAACATCTTTTCAATTAGAATAAGTACCTTCTGAGCGATTCCTTTCCCTTGATAGTTTGGATGAATGAACATTGGACTAATCCAAAATTTATATGGTATTTCTTTTTGAGATATACATATGGCTCCAACAAGGTTTGAATCTAATATCATCTTATAATAGTTACTGTTAGGATTATTTATCCTTAAAATAGTTTTTTCAATAGATTCATTTGCTGGATTTGTATTATAGTCTTTATATTTATTTAATAAAGGGTTAAATGAGTCTTTTTGCATTTGAAATAAAACTGCTGCATCATTTTCTATCGCCTTCTTTAAACTAATCTCCATGTTACCAATTTAGTCGTTTTCTTAATGAAGTTATATGAGCAGTATGATGACGTCCGTGCCATGCATATAGTCCAATTGCAGCAGCAAGTTTTGTTTCACCGGTATCTGGATGGTTAAATGTCTTTTCTAAATCTTCCAGTTCTAGAGAATATAAAAGGTTAACCCATCTTTTATGTAATGAATCTAACATTACTAGTGAAACATCTACTGGTAATTTAGAATCAGGTAGTTCTGCCCACTTCTCTTCTTTATATGGTTTAATCGTTGGATTCTTTTCTGTTAGTGCTAATTTAAAACGTATGTAGCTGTTCATATGGCTATCAACAACGTGATGTACAACTTGACGTACTGTCCATCCACCAACTCGATACGGTGTGTCTAACTGCTTCTGATCTAAATCTTTGATTGCCTTTGTTATTTCATCAGGTAAATCTTCAATTTCTTGAATCCATGTATCAATCATTTCTTCAGTTATAGGACGTTTGTAAGTAAATTGGCCAATTGGATAACGTAAATCATTCATGAATAAGTCCCCCTTATTATAAGCGCGAAGTATTTCTCCATATATAATGTACAAACTTCACAAGTTCCCCGTTTAATTCTACAGAATTTGTATCTGCTTCGTTTTGATAAGAATAAAATCCGCTTTTTTCTAGTACAATTTGTGATGCGAGATTATTAGTAGTTGTTTTAGCATGAACTTCATTAATTTCATTATTTTTTGCTACGTTTAACACTAATTGTACAGCTGCTGTTGCAACTCCTTTTTTAGTAAACTTTTCTCCGACTCGATAACCTAACGAACTGCTTCGATTTTCCGCATCTATATTTACTAAATTTATTCGTCCTACAATTTCTTTTTCTTCATTACGAATTAAATAGAAATAAGAATCTCCATCCGCTTGTTCTATTAATAAATCATCTAGTAGTTTTTGAAAATATTCAAAATCAAAATATTGCGAGCCACGATTTGGTACCATTGTTTCAAAAAAAGATTTATTCGTAAGTTCAAACGTAAATAAATCTTTCGCATCGTGTTTCTTTAATTGTTCTATGTATATTTTCATCTCACTTACTCCTTCTATATCTACTAACTGTTATATATTCTTTTTTAATCAACTATTTTCCTTCTATTTCTTTCGCTTCAGTAACACAGCAAGTAGCACTTTCGGATGAAATAGGTGCAATGGACTACGCATTAAATTCATTACTCTTACCAATCGAATATAAACGTCAGAATCAGTTGCAGATAGTTGATATATTTGTTTCGTATACCATTGCTGAAATTTTTGCTTTATCGATAATTCTCTTTTTAGCTGAGGATGACGTGATATTTCCGTTGTAGTCATTTCCCAAGGAGTTTGTATGATATGAACGGTCCTTTTATAAAACTGCTGAGTAAATGCTTTATCAAGTATTTGTCTTCTTTGCAAAAGTAACTGTAATTGGTGAGCCTCCATAGCAGCAACTGAAACACCTTGCCCAAATACAGGATCAAAACGACAATGTGCATCCCCAACTACTAACAGTCTTTCAGGTAGATCATTCACTAAATCAAATCGCCGACGTACTTGATAAGGAATTTTGTACGTTTTGATATCTGAAATGGCTTCTGCTTTATTTAAAAAATCTGTAACATTAGAGATTGATAGGTTTTCAGCGAAATTATAAAAATCTTCATCAGTTTGTGGTGCTTTCTCATTTGCGTACCCACTGAAAGTAACAAAATAACGATGATCCTCGATTGTTTGAATAAGAACACCATGCGAATTGTCAGGGAAACTTGGAGACATTAGCATATTACAACAGTCAAATTTCTCATTTTCTTTGAGTTTAAACAGTCTAGTTGCGTAAAATAAATCAATACGCACTTTCTCTTCTTGCACTTCGATATTGTGTTCGCCTAACCAAGCTATACTTTTTGAACCAAATCCACTCGCATCAACGACAATATCTGCTTGGATTTCTTCCTGCGAGCTAGTTTCTAAACATTTAGCTTTTACTCCACATACTTTGTTGAGATTTCTATCTACTAATAACCCTTCAACCGATGTTCTATATTTAGTCGTAACATTGGAAATACCATCAATTCGTTTTTGGATATGCCATTCAAGCAAAAACCTACTTTGTTGGATCATATGTACTTTTCCTATGAATTGCTGTTTCCATAAACCAAATTGGTGCCATTTTATATCACGAGTAAAATTATTTACGATACTACCGGCTTCAATTAGTTCATTAGTGATAGCAGGAAACAATTCCTCAATTGCTTTTTCTCCACCCTTTAATAACACATGGGGATGACTACTTTGCGGAACTCTTTTTCTCGAAGCTTTTCCATCCCATCTTTCACCAGCTTCTATAATGATTACTTCTTTAAAAGTAGTTGATAATGCTTTTGCTGCGAGTTTCCCTGCGATACTTCCGCCAATCACAATAGCCTTATTAAACATATTTTCCTCCTTAATGAAAAAAGATCCTGCCTTGTATGAATGAAACAGGATCTAAACGAATAGTTAATACATTAAAACACGTTAGTATATTGCAACGTTAAAATTAAAATACCTAATCCCCATACGTAGTACGCGAATACTTTTAAAGAGTGACGTTTTAAGTATTGAATCATCCATGAAACAGCTATGTAACCGAAAAATGCTGCGGATAACGTTCCGACGATTAAAGATGTACTGGAAATAGATTCTGCTTTCCCTTGATAAACATCTGCTAATTGCAAAATGATAGCTCCGACAATGGCTGGAGTTGATAACAAGAAAGAAAAGTAAGCAGCAGTTTCACGGTCTAACTTCCTCCATAATGCAGCGACGATTGTCATTCCAGAACGAGAAATTGCCGGAAAAATAGCAGCTGCTTGAAAAGAACCGATAATTAATGCATCTTTATATGTAATGTCATTCATTTTTTTACGACCATTTTTTTGTTTATCGGCCATATATAGAAATAAACCTGTCACTAAAAACTCCCAACCAATCGTAATACCTGTTTTAGAAATATCCTCAAAGAAGTCTTTAAATAACAATCCAATTACAACTGCGGGTATCGTTCCGACAATAAGTAATAGCATTAGTTTTGAAAATGGATTTTTAATTAAATATATAAATTCTTTTTTATAATAAATAAACACCGCAAGCAAAGTCCCAATATGCAGCATCGTATCTAAAAACAATCCGGCTTCATCTAATTGAAACAAATGTCTTCCTAAATAAAGATGACCTGTACTACTTATCGGTAAAAATTCTGTTAAACCTTGTATGATCCCTAATATAAAAGCTTCTAACCAATTCATGATAGTCCCCTTTCTCGTTTGCTTGTACCAATATATGAAGGTTAAATTTTCGATATGAAAAAAACTATATTTCTCTATGAATTTACTTTCATTTTATGGATATATATGTAAAAAGAGGTCGGGAGGGTTACTATGTGGCAACATACGAAATTCGGCAATGTATTACTTTGGATAGGGCCAATCTTTGTGTTTGTAGGGTTATGTATGACAAATGTTATTTCAGATATTCCTTTTTTTGAAGGGAAACATAAAACGCTTGGAATTATAATTTTATTTATAGGGCTTTTCTGTTTAATTGCAGCTAATCATTTTAAAAAAGGAGAAAGAAATGAAGAATGAAACAATAAAAAAACAATCCTAGTATATGTGCTAGGATTGTTTTTTGTTACTTATTTATAGAACACTTTATCAACGTTATATTTTGCTTTATATTCATTAATAATGTATGTTTCGTAAATTTCTCTTTCTGTTGGATCTTCTACGATACATGCATCAATGCGGTATACTTCATCACGGTGATTTTTAATTGGTGAAACATTGTCTTCAAAATGCTTCTTAATACGTTGTCTAATTTTACGGGCTTTACCTACGAAAAGAAGTTCGTCATTAATATTGTAAAACATAAAAATGCCGCCTTTATCTCTAGGGAACAAGTGGAAATCGATAAAACCATTAATTGGAGTGATTATTGGCTCGTCTCCTTTAAAAACTTGTTTACGTTCAGTAATTGAAACGTTAGCTTCAGGAATATTAATTTTAATCAAGTTCATTCACGTCCTCTTTTATTATAAAGATAAATAATAGCATACATATGTAAGAAAAGCTACGTTCAGAGGCATATTTCATTTTATAATTCAAATATTATAGGAGCATCATGTAAACTCTTCTTCCAAATCATATGATCACTTGATTCTCCCCAATAATCCTTCAGTACATAACTAGGCTCTCCAAACTTCTTTGTCCATATACTTTGCGCTTTTTTGTATCCACTATCTAAACAGTATTCTGTTATTCCTCTGCTAAGTAATGTAATATACATTGCATTTAGTAATACATTGCCTATGCCCTTTCGTTGATATTCAGGTAGTACAAATACTGTTCCTATTTCATATAAATCTTTAAGAACACCGCCTGTACAACTATGAATCAATGTACTTGCTGGACCGATTTCAATTGTTCCTATGATTTTATCGTTACTTGTATCAATTGCTAATAAAAAGTAACGACTTTCTCCGTTACTCTCCAAATCATTTTTCAAATACTGCTTTTTCGTATGTATTTCATTTTCTATGTCATCCAATAATTTTGATAACCCTTCATTTTTAAATGTATGTGTAATAACAAGACGAAAAAACAAATTAAGTTCATCTAAATCATCCGAATTTGGCCTTCTTATTTCAACGTTATACACGACTTAAATCTCCAATCTTTGAAAATGTTAAGACAATACTTTATATACTCTATTCAACATTATTCTACAAAGGCCTGCATAGATCCAACAATATAGAAAGCTCAGTATAAATATCGATAATATAATTTTTATATCCATAGTTGTATGAACAGTAGGACCTAATACAGGAAATCGAAAGACATCAAGAACGACCATAATTCCTATAAGTAAACATATCGCTGAAAAGGAAACCACCAAAATCCTCCTCTTGAATTGTATAAAGGATACTCCTAACGCTATACCTAATAAGCCTGTAGTAAAAGGGAAGACAATTAATTCACTTGGCTCGATAATAAATAATAGGAGAATAGTAAGAATATAAGAAAGTATTCCCTCGCGAATAGAATAACAAATAGCTAAAAAAATCGGTAACGTAGCAAAAGGGCTAATAAATAAGCCAATACCAGGGATTAAGTTCCCCGCCGATTGAAAAATAGCAGCAAGTGAACCAAGTAACGCTGTAATGACTAACCTTTTTGCTGGTGTCATCTTTCTTTTGTGAACAAAATTGGTATCATGCGCGATCATCGGTTGATACCAATAGTTTCTAAAGTGATTCATCAAAATCCCCCTAAAGATATATAATTTATCACTTTCTATTTTTATTCATGCACTTCATGAAAGTTTTTATCATATCAAAGAACGACTTCAAAAATAGTACCTTTGTTAAAATCAGTTACTTTCATAGAACCGTAAACTCCTAAATATAATCTAGTTTGATCTAAGTTTGTTCCTAAACTCATAAAATAAGCTGCTTGCTCACCAAAATCATAATTAGTTTCAATAACTTGAAAATCATTACGTGTCCCGTCTATACTAGCTCTAGAATAAGCTAACGCACCCTTTACTGGAGACTGAGATTTTTCTTTCTTAGCAAGATCAGTAAACACGATACTACCCGTTAAATTAGGTATTGCAGTTCCCATATATGGCTGGACTCCTGTAAGTGAAGTTCCTCCAAATTTATCTGGTCTAGAATCTTTATGAAAATAACTGATTAAAGGTTGGATACGCTTTGCGGATGTTCCTATTGTTTCATTATAATAAGCCATTGTTCTCTCATCTAAAGCAGGATTCTCAGAACAGTGCCTTATAAAAGAAGTAGGTAATTCTCCTTCCCACCCTCTCCAACCAAAATTAATAAATCCATATTGATCGGGAGTATCTCTCATTAAATAGCTTTGAACAAGTTCAGTAACTGGTATTGGTTTATATTGAACAAAAGAAAAAATAGACTCTACAATATCCTGTCCGACATTTCCGGCATATTTGATATATTGATTATAAAACCTTTGAAATGAAATACCTGTTATATTTCGAACGCCTTTTGCAATTACCGTAAGTGTTTCTTGTATAGATAAAGGAAGTTCATTAAAGCGTGTAACTACTGGAGGATTGTTTATGGACGTATTTTTACTTACATCGATTTCAATTATTTTCCCCGCTATTTCTAAATCATCCTGACTTAAATTAAATGGATCATAGCCTGAACCGCCATCTCCATTTGTAAAAATCAGTTTTCCAGTCTCAGGTGAAAAGTTTAAGCTATTTACTCCATTATGATTAAAAAATGGCCGTTTTATATTCAGTAATGTTCGTCGCTTTTGAGGTTGACCGTTTGATTGTAAAATCCATTCTTCAATTGTATCAATATGATCATATTGAGTATCTCTATTTATCCACTTTAAGTTTAAAGTTTTCGGGTCACACGGATTCGGTTTAAATTGTTCTGAAAGTGCACCTGGTCCTTGAGTCCCAACCATTGAATAATGAAGATAAAATAAACCATTATGATTAAATTGCGGATGAAACGCTAATCCCAGCAATCCACGTTCATCATAACCGCTACTTGCAACACCTTCTTCAAATGTGCCTAATTTAATAATTCGGTGACGAATATTTAAAAATGTCTTTATAGCTCCGTCTCCTATGTAAAAAACCTCCCCTAATTGAGTTGCGATAAATAGCCTTTCGGTCGATTCACCTGGAAGTATAGCTGTTTTTATTACAGTTGGTAAATTTAAGTTATGAACGATGGGCTGTAAACGAACCTTAACTTTTGTCAATTAACTGTACACCTCTTTTTATTCTTTTTAATAGAAGAATATGATTAGAGTGGTTCAATTAGTATCAAAACTATAGACGTGAAAGCGTGATATCCCTGTTCGTACAAGTCTGTTTTCTATTTAGCATCAATTAACTTACATTCCTTTTTATTGCATTTTTTTGATATAATGTAAGTATAAAATATAAATTAGGGGGATAATCCATGGGAATCTTACTACAAATCATCGTACCACTTATATGTGCAATATACTTATTTACCCTCTATCGTAATAGTACAATTGGAAAAGCCGCTTTTCTCTTAGCAGTCATTATTGGGATTTTTGGTTTAGAGAATATCTTTCAATATGCTAGTTTAACAAACCATACTATTTATCCATATTGGGGTGGTTTGAAGGCTGTAATCTTTGTTTTATCAGTTGTGTTTTTATTCAAAAGAACACCCACTTCATATAACAATTAACTATAAGGGGTATCGATAGCAGTTCGGAGAATAACCACGCTAATTAAATTTTGATAGGTAAAAAGCAGTTTTTGCCCAGTTATGATTAAACATGTTTATGAACAATTAATTATTCATATTTATTTAAAGATTATTTTGTGGAGGCAGTTATATAATGAGAGCACCATATCAAGTATTGATATTTCCTTATATAATAACTGATGATTCTATTCAATATGCTATTTTTAACCGAAGTGATTATGGTTATTGGCAAGGAATTGCTGGTGGTGGAGAAGATGGTGAGACTCCTATTGAATCAGCAAAACGAGAATCATTTGAAGAGGCTGGTATTTTAAGAGAATATCCCTATATTAAATTAGATTCTGTGTCTTCACTACCTGTAGAGGATGTAGTTGGAGAATTTCTTTGGGGAGAAGATATTTATGTAATAAAAGAATTTTCTTTTGGAGTTAAAGTTCCTACAAAAAATATTTCATTATCAAAAGAACACCTCAATTATAAATGGTTATGCTTTGAGGAAGCAGTAACGCTTTTGAAATGGGATAGTAACAAAACAGCATTGTGGGAATTAAACAAGAGGCTATTAAAACAATTAAAGTATTAGCTATAAATAAAAAAGATTAGGAGCATTAATCTGTACCCTTTGTAAAGGACATTTTGAAAAAAGTTAGGCAACATCAAGAAGATGATTTCTGTATCCAACAGGAGTCATCTTTTTTAAATTCC
>NZ_VLTE01000438.1:0-328 GCF_007558965.1 Bacillus sp. HY001
ATCGGATAAAAAGAAGGCTTGAGCCGTATGATGGGAAACTGTCACGTACGGTTCTGAGGGGAGTTGGGGGCAGCGATGCCCCCCGCTTACCCGACTAAATAAGCTGCCTATATGGGCCATAGCCATCAAGTTTAAAAAATAAGTCCGATGCCTTTTGGCATCGGACTTATTTTTTAAAACTTGAGAGTAGAAGAGTGCGGTTTTGGACATACTCAAATAAGACTCTCTGAATTTCGTATTTTTTATACGGCTTTGTGAAGTCTTTTCGTACATTCTTGAGTGATACTAAGGATATCGAACGGTGTACGACACTTATACCTTCGTGCTT
>NZ_VLTE01000439.1:0-257 GCF_007558965.1 Bacillus sp. HY001
ATCGCTCCTAAACCAAATACAGCTGCCACAGCCCCTTCTTCTACTTTTGCTGTGTTGTGTACCGCACCAATCCCAGTAGTCACACCGCATCCAAATAGACCAACCTTATCAAGCGGCGCCTCTTGATCAATTTTTGCCAAAGAGATTTCAGGAACGACTGTATATTCACTAAATGTACTTGTTCCCATGTAATGATAAATAGGCTCTCCATTATAAGAGAAACGAGTTGTTCCATCAGGCATTAAACCTTTACCTTG